>JAHJKV010000490.1 GCA_018822065.1 Pseudomonadota bacterium | reverse complement strand
TGCCAAACAATGCGATGTGTCACTGGCCATCCCCCTGGCTCGCACGTTTGACTCCCTGAATGTTGCCCAAGCCGGAGCCATACTCATCGCCCGATTCGCGGGCCTGCCGATGTAAACGCCAAGGCCTCCGACAACTCACTTTTAAAACAAAAAAAAATAGCGCGGCAACATGTAGGTTGCCGCGCTTCTTGTTTAAAGTCTGAAAGGCTTGACAGCGTCCCACTTGGTCATGCGGGTTTTTATGTGGAGCAGGGCTAGTTCAGAGAGTATTTCTTGATGTCTGCGGCACGGATTTCGGCCCGTTTGATCTTACCGGAGATGGTTTTTGGCAGTTCGTCGATAAACTCGATGATCCGTGGGTACTTGTACGGTGCAGTGACCATTTTCACGTGGTCCTGCAGGGTCTTGATCAGCTCTGCGCCGGGGGTGAAGCCGGGAGCGAGAACCACGGTGGCCTTGACCACCTGGCCGCGCACCGGGTCGGGTACGCCTGTGACCGCCGCTTCGACCACGGCCTCATGGCTGACCAGGGCGCTCTCGACCTCGAAGGGTCCGATGCGGTAGCCCGAGGCCTTGATCAGGTCGTCGGTTCGACCCATGAACCAAAGATAACCGTCCTCGTCGGCCCAGGCCTTGTCGCCAGTGTGGTACCAGCCATCAAACTTCACGCTGGCGGTCTTCTCCGGCTCGTCCATGTAGCCCGCGAAGAGTCCGAGCACGCCGCCCGTGGGAGAGTCGTCTTTGAGCCGGATGCAGATTTCGCCCTCATCGCCCTCGGGCACGGGCTGACCGGTTTCGCCCAGAAGAACGATCTCCCAGCCGGGGGCAGCCTTGCCGATGGAACCGGGACGCGGTTCCATGAAGGGGAAAGTGCCAACCTGCAGGCAAGTCTCAGTCTGACCGTAGCCCTCGTAGATGGGCAGGCCCGTACCCTTTTTCCATTCCTCGAATACGGAATCGTTAAGCAATTCGCCTGCGGTGGTGCAGTGGCGCAGGGCAGAGAGGTCATATTTTGAAAAGTCCTCGCGGATGAGGAAACGGTAGACCGTGGGCGGAGCGCAGAAGGTAGTGATCTTATGCTCGGCCAGGATGGAGAGCAGATCGGCAGGTTCGAACTTGCCCCGGAAATCCCAGACAAAGACCGCGGCCCCGGCCATGAACTGACCGTAGAACTTGCCCCAGACCGACTTGGCCCAGCCCGTGTCGGACAGGGTCAGGTGGAGGTCGCCGGGGCGCAGGTCATGCCAGTAGGCCCCGGTGGTCCAGTGACCGAGGGGGTAGGTGTGGGTGTGCAGGACCATCTTGGGCAGGCCTGTGGTGCCGGAGGTGAAGAAGATGACCAGGGAATCGTCGCCGCCGGGGGAATCGGGGGTGCGCGGAAAGCTTGGGGCTGCAGCGTCGCAGATGGCGTCAAAGCCGAGCCACCCTTCGGGATGGCGCACATCCCCGGCCTGGACCAAAACCTGAAAGCTTGGGCTGTCCGGCCTGGCGGCCTCGACCTTGGCCACCACAGAGTCCTCACAGATGATGCCCTTGATGTTGGCGTAGTTGGCCCTCTCGATGATGTCCTTGGTGGTCAGCAGCGAGGGCGAGGGGATGGGCAGGGCTCCGATCTTGTGCAGAGCGAGCATGCTCACCCAGTATTCGACCCGGCGGTAGAGAATGAGCATGACCCGATCGCCCTTGCCAAGACCCTGCTCAGCTAGGGCGTTGGCCAGCCGGGCCGAGCGCTCCCGGAGCCAGCCATAGGTGATCTGGCGCGCTGCGCCGATGGGGTCCACATGGACCAGGGCCAGGCGGTCAGGGTCCTCTTCGGCCACGGCGTCCAGGACATCGAAGGCGAAGTTGAAATGCTGGGGAACGTCGACCTGGCAGGTGGACAGGAATTCTTCGTAACTGGTGGGCTGCAATTTACGCATGGGTGACTCCGGATGAAAAAGGATCTCGATGCTAGAGGATGACGTCGATGAATCGAGCCGGGACATCGCTCACGGCGCGCATGGCATGCGGGGTGCGCGAGTCGAAATACAGGCTGTCGCCGGGGTTCATCTCAAACGCATTCTCGGCCAGACGCACCTCGAGCACGCCCTCCAAGCAATAGATGAACTCCTGGCCCGTGTGTTCTGTGAAATGCATGTCTGCAACGACCTTGGATCCGACCGTAATCTCGAAGGGCTGCATCTTCTTGCCTTTGAAACGATACGCCAGATCGCGGTAGTCGTAATCTGTGCGCCGTTCAACGCTGAGGCCCTTGCCGTTGCGCACTAGGGAATGCGAGGTCAGGTGAGCATCCGCACCCGAAAGCAGGGCGGTCATGTCCACCTCGCAAACCTGGGCCACCTTGAGCAGATAGCCAACAGGAATCTCGACCATACCGGATTCGTATGCTCCAACTTTTTCCGCCTCAACACCGGTCTGAGCGGCAAGATCGGCGATTTCCAGTCCCATAGCCTCGCGCAGGCCACCAAGCCTGCGCGCGATCTCAATATACTCTTGCATGGACCGTTTCCTTATTGCATGGCCTCAGGAAACAGCTCGGCGGCCAGCTCCCTGAGCTTGTATTTTTGTATCTTCCCCGACGCGGTCATTGGGTAGGACTCCACAAAAGCAACATACTTGGGAATCTTGTAACGGGAGATGGAGCCGAGACAGAACGCCTTCACATCCTCAAAGGTCATCTCCACGCCGTCACGCAGGATGATGAACGCGCCTACTTCCTCGCCGAGCCTGCGGCTTGGCACGCCCGCCACCTGCACATCGAGCACGCCATCCATGGTGTAGAGGAATTCCTCGATCTCGCGGGGATAGATATTCTCGCCGCCCCGGATGATCATGTCCTTCAGCCGCCCGGTGATCAGCAGGTAGCCGTCCTGGTCGAATTCACCCAGATCACCTGAATGGAGCCAACCCTCGGGGCTGATGGCCCGCTCAGTGGCCTCCACGTTGGCGTAATAGCCCTTCATGACGTTGTAGCCCCGGCAGAGCACCTCGCCCTGAACGCCGACCGGGCAGTCCAAACCCGTGCCCGGGTCCACCACCCGGACCTCGATGCCCGGCATGGGCAGGCCCACGGTGCCGGTCATCTTGGCCACCGGGTCACCTATGCGAGTCTGGGTCATCACCGGGCTGGCCTCGGTCAGGCCATAGCAGATGGTGATCTCGGTCATGTGCATGCGCTCCATGACTCGGTTCATGACCTCCACCGGACAGGGGGACCCAGCCATGATGCCCGTGCGCAGGGAACTAAAATCATAGTGCGGAAAGTTCTCATGCTCCAGCATGGCGATGAACATGGTGGGCACGCCATAGACCGCTGTGCATTTCTCCTCGTGGATGCTGCGCATGACGAGGTCCGGAGTAAAGATGTCGACCATGACCATGGTCACGCCATGGTTCACCGCAGCCAGCACGCCGAGAACGCAGCCAAAACAGTGGAAGAGCGGCACAGGCAGGCAGAGACGATCCGTGGGGCCAAAATGCTGGTTGGCTCCAATCCAGTAGCCGTTGTTGCCTATATTGTAGTGGGTAAGCTGCACGCCCTTGGGAAAGCCGGTGGTGCCGGAGGTATACTGCATGTTCACCACGTCGTGGGGGTCCAGCTCGGCCTGGCGGGCCAAGTAGTCCGCCTCGGAGGTCTGGTCGGCCAGGGCCGGTATGTCCTCGCCCCGATACATGCCGCGCACCCGCCGCTTGCCCAGGCCGATAACCCGTTTGAGCCTGGGGAATGTGGCGCTCAAGAGGTCGCCGGGCTGCATGCCGAGAAGCTCAGGCACCAGCTCCAGCATGGTGTCCACGTAGTCGATGTCACGGAAACCATCAATGATGATCAGGTTCTCGACCTCGGACTGGGTGAGCAGGTAGGAGAGCTCGTGGGTGCGATAGTGGGTGTTCACCGTCAGTAGCACGGCCCCGATCTTGGCCGTGGCAAACTGAAGGATGACCCACTCCGGCACGTTGGTGGCCCAGACCGCCACTTTCTCGCCGCGCTGGACTCCCAGGGCCATGAGTCCCCTGGCCCAGCGATCCACCTCGAACGCGAACTGGGCGTAGGTGAGCCGGTAGTCGCGGTCCGTGTAAACCACGGCATCATTCTCCGGCCATTTCCCGACCGCCTCATCCAACAACTGCCCCAGTGTCACTTCTCTGAGTCCCGACATCCATCCTCCCAATACCAACCTGGTTCCCGCCATGAACGGTAAAATTTCGCCGGAGATAGCAAAGGTCAAAGGGATTGTCATCTGAACGATCGACGGCTCAGACCGGGGAAAAAGCAGAAAAACTTTGTGATTTCTTGGTCGCGGCGTTCTGTTGTGAACAGCGTCAGGTTAAAAGAGACTAGACAGCACCCTTCAGCCGGACCCCATAGAAGAATTCCTTGAGCGGGGAGGCCGGGGAGGTGGTCCACTCGGACTCCAGGGAAAAGGCCGAATTGCGTTGCAGGAAGGCCTGGACCTGGCCCTCGTTCTCGTCCCTGTTCAGGGTGCAAGTGAGGTAGACGATTCGTCCGCCGGGAGCAAGGTTGGCTGCTGCTGCATCAAGCATTTGGGCCTGGAGGGCGACCAGTTCGGGAAGGTCGGCCTCCCGGCGTCGCCATTTGGTGTCCGGCCTGCGCGAGAGCACACCCAGACCGGAACAAGGTGCGTCAAGGAGTATGGTTTCCGGCACGGCCTCCATGGGGGCCCCATCAAACACGGAAGCTTCGTGGGCGTCTGCTCCGGGCAGCTCGGCCTGAAGAGCCCGGATGCGGCCCCGATGGACATCACTTGAAACCACCCTCATGCCCAGTTCCAAGAGCACGCGGGTCTTTCCGCCGCGCCCACAACAGGCGTCCCATATGGGTTCGCCCCAGGTTTCAGGCTCCATGGCCATCAGCGCCTGGCGGGCGGCAAAACTGCCGCTCTTGAGGGTCAGGTCTCCGGAAAAGGAGGCAAGCTGCGTGCCTGCCGGAAAGGCGAACCCGGGGCCAGACTGCTCAATGAGACCGGGATGTCGGGCGAGTTCGACCACGATGCGGTCATGCTCAGGATGTTCCATGGGCACGGTCATACCCAAGGCCGGAGGGGAAACCTGGGCGCGCAAATAATGTTCCGTGCGCTCGGGTCCGAAGTGTTCGAGCCAAAGGGACACGATCCACACCGGGCAGGAATAGAACCGGGCCAGGGTGGCCGGAACGTCGGGCTGGCCATAAAAACTCTTCTCGTGCACCTCGTTGCCGAGGTCGCCAGTGCGGCGCAGCACGGCATTGGTCAATCCGGCCAGGTTCGGGCTGATCAGGGTGCGCACCGCGTCCACGGCCCAGTTCACCGAGGCATAGGTGGGCACGCGGTCGAGAAACAAAATCTCATAGGCGGCCACGCCAAGAATCAGGTGCAGTTCCTCGGGCAGCTTTTCCGGTGCCTTGAGAAAACGGGAGAGGATCGCCTCGATGCGTCCCTTGAGACGCAGGTAGCCGTAGACGATCTCGGTGGTCAGGCCGATGTCGCGCCCATCCAGGCCCGAGGCCTTGAGCACGCTGTCGAGCCCGGCCTGAACGTCCGTGCCCAGGCCGTCACCGGCGAGGACATCGCGCAGGGCATCGAGTGCCGCGACCCGCGCCGGGGGAATGTCAGTCAGCTGTTTCAATTTCCGCCGCCTTGGCCATGGAAAGGGTTTCTCCCCGTTCCTCGATTTCCTTGCCCGTCAGGTAGGCAGGGTCCAAAAAACGGTGAAGGGCGAGCTCCACCAGGGGAAGAGCCACGTTGGTGTCCAGGCAGGGACCGTTGGGCCGTTCGTTGAGCACGCCATAAACCGGAAGAGGGTAGGTGTCCTGGATGCCCGAGGCCAGGTCACGTTCGCAGGCAACAGCCAGGATCATCTTTGGCCGCTTCTGGACCACGATGCGCCGGGCGATGGTACCGCCGGTGGCAATAGCCAAATGCACCCCGTATTTGTCATGCAGGCTGAGCAACCCGGCCAGAGGGCACTTGCCGCAGCGCTTGCAATTATTGATGTCGTAGGTCAAACGCCTGTCACACTTGGAGTTTTGCAGGCAGTGGGGCATGAGCAGCAGCAGTTCGCCTGGCTTGTAGGTTCCGGCCTCGGCCAGGACCATCTCGTTGTTCACGTTGATGAACGAACTGCGTATTTTTTCCTTGGAAATGCCAAGCAACCTGCCGAGAATGGTCATCATCGGTAGAAAAAGCTTGATGGACACACCGCGAAGCCGACGGGTGAAAAGGAAGCTGCGGCCAGTCCAGATGTTGATCACCAGACCCATGGAGACCCAGCTGACCACGAAAATGAGCCCCAGGACCATGGCACCCCAGACCCACTTGGCCAGGGGATGGATGGAGTCAAGCCCGAGAAAGGGCACCACCCAAAGAGAGATCAGGAAAACACACACCAGGGTGCTCGCTCCCATGATCAAACCGATGAAAAGGCGTTTTCGCGACGTCTTGCTCATAGTTCCTGAAGTATCGCGCCTGTGGTGTCTTGTACAGGGCAGCGGTGAAAGATTAACAGCGGTTTAGCACGTGTCCAGAAGATAGCCGCAGCAGAAGGAGTCCGCATCCAACTCCTTCTTGCCATCGGGTTTGACCGCCGGGGTCAGGTAGACCTTGTCGGCACAGGCGATGGCCAGACGGCCTTCCTCCTTGCCGAGGATCGTGCCGGGAACCTCGCCCGGTGCCAGGTCGCGGCCCACGCTGCCGGGCAGGATGGTCAGCCGCAGGGGCTTTCTGCCCCCTTCCCACTGGAAAAACGCCCCTGGCCAAGGGTGCATGGCCCGGATGCGGTTGTGGACCTGAGCAGAAGGAAGGCTCCAGTCTATACGCCCATCCTCCTTGGTCAGCTTGGCGGCATAACTCGCCAACTCGTGATTTTGAACCATTTCCTTGAGCTGACCGCCCTTGTGGCGCTCCAGAGCCTCGACCATGAGCATCCCGCCCATCTCGGCCAGCTGGTCATGCACCTCGCCCGCGTGTTCATCGTGTCCGATGCGCAGGGAGCGCTGCAAGAGGCTCGGGCCGGTGTCCAGCCCCGCCTCCATGCGCATGATGGTGATGCCAGTGACGAAATCGCCGTTCAGGATCGCCTGCTGGATAGGCGCGGCTCCCCGATAGCGGGGCAGCAGGGAGGCATGGACATTGAGCGGGGCAAAGCTGGGGATGTCCAGGACGGCCTGGGGCAGGATGAGTCCGTAGGCGGCAACCACCAAGACATCGGGCCTGAGGGCCGCCAACGCGTCTCTGTCCTTCTGGTCCTTGAAATTTTCCGGCTGAAAAACCGGGTAGCCGCTCTCCTGGGCAAAAAGCTTCACCACCGAGGGACGACACTCGCGCCCACGACCACAGGGCCGGTCCGGCTGGGTATAGACGCCCACAACCTCGCAACCAGCGTAGCCGCGCAGATGCCTGAGTACCACGGCCGCAAAGTCCGGGGTGCCCATGAACACGACACGCAGCCTGTCCAACTGCTCTAGCCCTTGCGCCATTTCATCACCTTCTTTTCGTACATGGCCCGCTTGAGTCTGCCTGCACGCTCAACAATGGTGATGCCGTCCAGGTGGTCGATCTCATGTTGCAGGATCACGGCCAGCAGCTCTTCCGCCTCGATCCGCATCGGCTTGCCCTTGTGGTCGAGTCCGGTGACTGTGAGCTTCTCGAACCGATTGACCGTGGTGGTGAAAGCGGGCGTGGACAGGCAGGACTCGCGGGAATCCATGCTGCCCTCGTTTTCCACGATCTCCGGGTTGATGATCACCATCAGGTCCGCCCGTTCGCGCGGGCCGGTCTGGTCCACGGTGATCAGCCGGATGTTGCGTCCGATCTGGGGTGCGGCAAGGCCGACCCCGTCATCTTCGTACATGGTCTGGATCATGTCTTCAACGAGCTTAGAAAACTCGGGAGTCTTGATCTCATCAATATCGAGGGGCTCGCTGACCGTGCTCAGGATCGGATCGGGCCAGGTGATAATCTTCAACTTCATGCAATGCCTCCGGAGTCTGGGGGAAGAACCTTTTTGGCAAAAGGTTCTTCCCCCAGACTCCCTTTCCAAAAACTTTTGTTTGTTTCGCGTACTAAGTAATATCCAAAGGACCAATGGGCAAGCCCACTCCACCCAATTTTGACCCGTCGCTCCGCCCAAAAGGGCGAAGCAGCTCGGGATTCCAAAGGGGCCCGCGGGAGGCCCCAAACCAGCTCACAAGCTCTGCCCCAGCTTACTTCTCGCCCTCTTCCTTCTTCTCCCGAAGCTTCACGCCCAGTTCGCGCAGCTGCTTGGTGGGCACTTCGCTCGGGGCGTCGGTCATCATGCAGGTGGCTTTCTGGGTCTTGGGGAAGGCGATGACGTCGCGGATGGAGCTGGCGCCGGTGAGGATCATGACCAGGCGGTCCAGGCCAAAGGCGATGCCGCCGTGGGGCGGTGCGCCAAACTTGAGGGCATCGAGCAGGAAGCCAAACTTGAGCTGGGCCTCCTCGTCGGAGATGCCCAACGCCTTGAACATGGCCTGCTGTTCCTCAACAGTGTGGATGCGGATGGAGCCACCGCCGATCTCCTGGCCGTTCATGACCAGGTCATAGGCGCGGGAGAGGGCCTCGCCGAGCTTGTCCTTGAGCTCTTCAAGCTGGCCGGGCTGGGCCGCGGTGAAGGGGTGGTGCATGGCGGCGAACCGCTTTTCCTCCTCGTCCCATTCCAGCAGCGGGAAATCGGTAACCCAGACCGGGGAATAGGTGCCGGGCGTGATGAGCCCGAAGCGCTCGGCCAGCTTCACGCGCAGGGAGCCCAGGGCGGTGTTCACGATATCCGCCTGACCAGCCTGGAAGAAGAGGATATCGCCGGGCGCGGGGGCCATGCGTTCCTTGAGAGCGGCCGTTTCGGATTCAGAGAAGAATTTGACGATGGGCGACTGCCACTCGCCGTCTTCCTTGATTTTGATCCAGGCAAGCCCCTTGGAACCGTAGATCTCGACAAAACTGGTGAACTCGTCGATCTCCTTGCGTGAAAGCTCGGCGCCGCCCGGAACCTTCATGCACTTGACCAGCCCGGCTGCGGCAAAAACCTTGAACCCGCCGCCAGCGAAAATGTCCGAAACATCCTGAAGCTTCAGGTCAAAGCGCACGTCCGGCTTGTCCAGACCATAGTCGCGGATGGCTTCGGCGTAGGTCATGCGCGGAAACTCGGTGGGCAGGTCCACGTCGATGGTCTTCTTGAACATGGTGCGGACCAGCCCCTCGGCCATGTCCTGCACCTGCTGCTCGTCCACAAAGCTCATTTCGATGTCGATCTGAGTAAATTCGGGCTGGCGGTCGGC
>JAHJKV010000489.1 GCA_018822065.1 Pseudomonadota bacterium | reverse complement strand
TGGCGGCACTGGGCTGGGGCTGGCCATCAGTCGACAGTTGGTGGAATTGATGGGCGGGGAGATCATGGTCTCCAGTAGGGAGGGAGAGGGTACGAGCTTTTCCTTTGAAATTTCGTTGCCCTCCTATGAGGACCCGGACTTCAGTACTCGTGTTCCACAACTTGCAGGGCGATGCGCTGTGGTCGCCTCGGCCAACCAGACGGTCAGGTCCGTGCTGTCCAGGCGCTTGCGCCACTGGGGTTGTGCAGTGGAAGAGGCCGCGGACGCCGAGGCCATAGCGACCGCCATCGGGTGTTTAGGGGGTAGCGTGGACTATGCGTTGGTGGACCAGGGCCTGGATGGCTATGCAACTGCCTGTGTGGATTGGCAAGACGCGAACGGCCAGGAACCCCGGCTGGCGCTGATGATCTCCACCACGCTCGGGGAAGAGGAACGTAGGGCTGCCATCCAAACCGGGGCCATGCTGCTCTTCAAACCCCTGGGGCGGAACGACCTGCTCAAGATCGTTTTTTGACCTCCCGTATCTTTGCCTCAATGGGCTCTAGACAGCCACGCTGACATCAGTCTCTCTCCCTTGCTGTCCCGGAAGGGGCTTGGAACAGTGATGCAGCTTGTTCCCGTGGTCTGGGACACGTAGACGTTGAGCACATACAGTGTCCCGTTGACAGGTCATGCACTCGCTTGGCCAGGAAGCCTGCATAGTCTTCTCGGCCAGTTTGCGAACCTCGTCTGCGACAACGGCGAACCCACGAGCAGCCTCCTCGGTCTGGTCAGCTTCCCTGGAAAAATCAGTTTGCAACTGAACCTTCGAATGGTTCAAGGCCATGATGTGCTTGTCCCGAGCAAGCAGAGCGTCGGCGACATCGCTGTCTGTCAAGCCGGTCTCTTTAGGACGGAATTGCAAGGGTGGGACCAAATGGCCGGGAAAAGGGGCGGAATCAGCTTTGGTCTTTCCAGTTCCACCACTTGAGCAGTTCCGGGTCGTGGGAGGGAGCAGAGGAGAAGTAGACTGCGCAGCGGAACACATAGAGGACGCAACGGTCGACGTGCTTGCCTTCCAGGTCCATGAGCTTTTGGTACATGTCTTCCGGGTCCTGGTCACGGAGGGTGGTGACGGCGGTGTAGCCCAGGCGAAGGAGGACCTGTGCGAGGCGTGGGCCGATTCCGGGGATGCGGCGCAGATCCTTGAGAGCGGTCTTTTCTGCGACGGCGGCGTCGGTCTGGGCAGTGGTGTGTGGCATGGTCTAGGAAGTCTGCTTGTAGACCCGGTCGAGGATTTCCCTGGCTCCGGCGGCCAAGACCATTTCGGCCAGGCGACAGCCCACGGCCCAGGCTTCGTCGCTAGGGCCGGCGGTGTGCAGGCGGATGGGGTTTGAGCCGTCCACGTCGGCCACGAAGCCCGTCAGGGTAACGGTGTCGCCCGAGACCTGGGACCAGGCGGCGATGGGCACCTGGCACCCGCCGTCCAGACCGGTGAGGAAGGCTCGTTCGGCCTGGATCTCGATGATGGTCTGCTCATGGTTCAGGAAGGAGAGCAGGTCGGCGATGGGCTGGTCGTCCAGACGGTATTCGATGCCCAGTGCGCCCTGGGCCACGGCGGGAAGGAAGGTTGGCGGGGCGAGGATTTCGGCCTTGGGGGCAGAGATGTTCAGCCGGTTCAGACCCGCGGTGGCTACCACGATGGCGTCGTAGAGACCGTCCATGAGCTTGCCGACCCGGGTGTCGAGGTTGCCGCGCAGGTCCACGACCGTGAGGTCCGGGCGCAGGGACAGGAGTTGGGCCTGGCGGCGCAGGCTGGAAGTGCCAACCGTGGCACCTTCGGGCAATCCGGCCAGGCCGTCATGATGCACAGAGAGCAGGGTGTCGGTGCAGTCTTCGCGTTCGGGGTGCACGCCGACGATGAGCCCCTTGGGCAGTTCGGTGGGCACGTCTTTCATGGAGTGCACGGCCAGATCGGCCCTGCCGTCCAGGAGCGCTTCCTCGATTTCCTTGACGAAGAGACCCTTGCCTCCGACTTTGGCCAGGGGCACATCCAGAATCTTGTCGCCCTTGGTCTTGATCTTGAGCAGTTGGACTTCGAGGTCCGGATATTGGGACTTAAGGCAGGAGGTGATATGTTCAGCCTGCCAGAGGGCGAGCTTGGAGCCTCGGGTGGCGATGGTGACCTTGTTCATTGATCGCTCGTTGGGTGCGGCCTGGGGCCGGGGTTGAAAGGTGGAGGGATCAGCCGCAGGAGGAGCAGTTGCCGCCGGCACATCCGGCGCAGCCGGAGCCTCTGCCGCGATATTGGGGCTTGCTCGCCTGGGAGCCGTCGCCGCTGTCTGCCGCCCCTTCACCCGAACCGGACTTGAATCCACAGCAGGACATGAGCTTGCCGGTGTTTTTTGAACCGCATTCCTCGCAGGCGACCTCGTCGGTCTCCGAAAAAATCAGTTCTTCGAATTCTGCGCCGCAGTCCTTACATTTATATTCGAAAATGGGCATTGCTTCCTCCGATCATGATAACCAACTGGTGTGTGGTCTGAAAAGAGGCGTTTGTCAACCGTTGGGAGGCATCGGGAGGAATGGAGTGAGGTGATACCAGACATTGTCCGGGCAATTTTTGAGGGATCGTGTGCAAGGCTCTGTTCCAGTGAAAAAAGCCCACCCGGTCATAACGGTCATCTGATCGGAGCTTTGGGGCAGGTCATGAGGTGAACATGTTTAGGGAAATTGAGGCAATGTTCGCAATCAACTTGACGAAATCCAAACAGAAACGGTAGCATATGTTTGACTGAGAAAAAGTCATGCCCTGATATTTCTGTCCTGTCGTAAAACCGCTGAGGTGCCGCATGCCCGATGTTCTACTCGTTGAGGATTCCAAGTTTTTCGCATCAGTCGTCATGCGGCGTTTTGCCTCGGTCAAGGGTATCACCGTGCACTGGGCGGACTCCTTTGCCCAGGCCAGAGAGAAGATTGAAAACGGCAGCTGCAAATGTTTCATGGCTCTGCTTGACCTGAACCTGCCTGACTCGCCCCGGGGCGAGGTGGTGGACTGGTTCGTCCAACAGGGCATCCCTTCCATCGTCTTTACCGGTGGCTTCGACGACAAGATTCGCGACACCATCCTGTCCAAGAACGTGGTTGACTATGTGCTCAAGGAAAACGAGGACAGCCTGGACACCCTGGTGAAGAGCGTGCAGCGCATCCAGAAAAACAAGAGCATCAAGGTGCTGGTAGTGGATGATTCGCTTACCGCCAGAGGCCTGGTGAGCAAGATGCTCTCCATACATCAGTATCAGGTGCTTTCAGCCGAGGGCGGTGGCGAGGCCCTCAAGATGCTGGACGAGCATCCGGACATCAAGCTGGTGGTCACGGACTACAACATGCCGGACATGGATGGGTTCCAACTGGTCAAGACCATCCGTAAGACCCATACCAAAGAGGACTTGGCGATCATCGGCATGTCCGCCCAGGGGAACAATATCCTCTCGGCCCGGTTCATCAAGGCCGGGGCAAACGACTTCATCAACAAGCCGTTTCTCACCGAGGAGTTCTATTGCCGTGTGGCCCAGAACGTGGAGTTGATCGAGTACATCGAGCTGATCCGCTCCATGTCCTACACTGATCCTTTGACAGGGCTGGCCAATCGGCGTCGATTCTTCGAGGTCGCGCCGGAGATGTTCAACGATTGCGTGAGCAAGGGCGAGCCCTTGGCCATTGCCATGGCGGACATCGACCACTTCAAGCGCGTCAATGACACCTTTGGACATTCCGCCGGGGACGAGGTCATCAAACGCGTGGCCGAGGAGCTGAAGGCTCGGTTTGGTGCGGACGGGTTGGTTTGCCGTTTTGGGGGCGAGGAATTTTGCGTTTTGCTGCCCGGAAAGCGTGCAAGCGAGGCAGCCGGGCTCTTTGAGATTTTTCGGGCCACCATGGAGAACGCAATCGTGGTGTACGAGCATTCCAAAATCAAGTGCACCATCAGCGTCGGGGTTTGCACCGGGCCGGTGGAGAGTCTCGACTACATGGTGACCATGTCCGACGACATGCTCTACGATGCCAAGAACTCGGGCCGCAACCAAGTGGTCCAGACCGAGACCGCACCCTACGACAGCTAGGTTTTGGCGCAGAAGACAAAAAAAGGGGAGCCTGAGGGCTCCCCTTTTTGATGCGTTGCGTCGGTTCTATTTGCTGCTTCTGGCCATGGGCCAGATGTCTTCGACCCGTTCCACCGGGGTGATCTTGATACGGCGTCGAAGCTCGGCTGGGATGTCCTGGAGGTCCTTCTTGTTTTGGGCCGGGATAAGCGCTTGCTTCATGCCACGGGCCACGGCGGCCAGAATCTTTTCCTTGATGCCGCCCACCGGGAGCACCCTGCCCCGCAGGGATATCTCGCCGGTCAT
This sequence comes from Pseudomonadota bacterium, assembly GCA_018822065.1. Taxonomy (GTDB): domain Bacteria; phylum Desulfobacterota; class Desulfovibrionia; order Desulfovibrionales; family Desulfovibrionaceae; genus JAHJKV01. The sequence goes on along the minus strand of JAHJKV010000489.1, from coordinate 609 downwards.
GACCAGGTCGGCGCGGACCGGGATGCCGGTCAGGGCCGAGATGAGGGCGGTGACCAGGGTTACACCTGCTGAGGGGCCGTCCTTGGGGGTGGCTCCTGCCGGGACGTGGATGTGGATGTCGAACTTTTCGTTGAAGGCGGGGTCGATGCCATATTCGTCGGCATGGGCGCGGGCAAAGGAAAGGGCCGCCTGGGCGGATTCCTTCATTACGTCGCCGAGCTTGCCGGTGAGGATCAACTTGCCCTTGCCGGGCATGGTGGTCACTTCCACATGCAGGGTCTCGCCGCCGTAGGGCGTCCAGGCCAGACCAACGGCCACGCCTGGCAGCAGCACCTGGTCCATCTCGTCGTCCAGGTAGCGTGGGGTGCCGAGCAGGGTGTGCAGGGACCGGGTGGTGACGCTGAAGGGACCTTTTTCGCCCTCGGCCTTCTTGCGGGCCAGCTTGCGGCAAACTGAGCCGATCTCTCGCTCCAGGTTTCGCAGGCCTGCCTCACGGGTGTAATCCCGGATAATCTTGTGAATCACCGAGTCGGGCATGGAGAGCTCCGGCTCCTTGAGGCCGTTTTCCACGATCTGGCGGGGCAGGACATACCGTCGCGCGATCTTGGT
>JAHJKV010000488.1 GCA_018822065.1 Pseudomonadota bacterium | reverse complement strand
CGAATGATCGGCGCACTATCTTTCCGTCAAGAGCCACAACTTTGCCGCGAGTTTCTACCTTCAAGGCAGTGAGCCAACTCGATAGGGCTTGCTGCAACTCCGCTGGCTCCAATCTGGCGAAGACACGGGCAAACGTGTCATGGGATGGAATCCCATTGGGGAGTTCGAGGAAAGTCTTTAGCCATTTTTCTCTCGTTATTCCGAAGTCTTCTGTCTCTTCCCACCCTTCAGCATTGGCAATGACCGCGCAAACGGCAATGACCAGTATGCCGATAAGGTTTGCTTTTTTGTTCTGTCAATTCGGGGGTCTTTGATTATGGACAGGTGGGCAATCAGTGATTTGTCGCGATTTGGCATCCGCACTCCTTTTTGGGGAGCATTATACCTCATATCAAGAAGAAATAATTATGAATGTTTTAACACAGGGTTTTCCCGGAGACCAACAAAGGCAACATCAAGCCCATTTTAAAGCAAAAAACGCGTCAGAATCAAATCTAAGAAGCGTCAGCCCTGGGCGCGCACTATGAAGGTTTTGACAACTGGGCCAAGTGGCGCATCCAGGAACTCATGGAGTTTCCCCACGGTGATGCATTCAACATGACCCTGGCCAAGGCGTAACGCACTCACTCTGCTGCTGCATTTCGCCCACTCGCTTACCTGAAAAACGAAAGGGAGGTCTTCGGCCTTCACCTCGTTTTTCATTTTGGCATATTTTAGACATGCAAAGGTTACTGCTTTCAGATAGCGCCGTTAATAAGCCCCTGTCAGCTTTATTTCTTGCAAAGCAGCATGTGCACTTCGCTTGAGAATTGACGCTCATCCAGGGCAAGCTGCATGGCGTCAATGGCGGGTTTGAAACTGATATCAAAATCCCCTGCCACGCAAGCCAGCTCCTGATGTGATTCAAAGGTCACAAGCATAGATCGGTAGAGATCAACCATGTCCGTCCCGAACCACCACTCAGCCATGCGCTCAAAACCGAATTCATTGCACAACCAATCGATGGACGACTCGGTGTAGAGATGGGTGTGGCCAGCTGTGAGCTGACGGGGCATGACTTCTGGGAAGGCCATCTCAATAAACACGCAGAGAGAAAAGAGCGGCACCGAAAAATAGAGATACCGGATATGCTCGTTGGCGGCCAGAGAGGCGAGCATCCCCCGTGGGTCCTGCAAATGTTCGAGCACGCCGATCATGCTCGCCACGTCAACCTGGACAGAAGTACCCAGGGCAACTGAGTCACTGGGGCTATGCAGAGTCACCGCATTCTTATCAATCATGGCGTTGGCAAAACAGACTTGGCTTTCGGACACCTCGTATCCTGTCACGGGATCAAGTCCAAGGGACTTGAGAGCAGCCACAAAATAGCCTGACCCAGCTCCGAAATCCGCATAGGAAAGCGCATGGGGATCTTCGCCCAACGCATGGAGGGCTTCCATCAGAAACTCGACCTTGGGAAGATAGATGTCGTCACGCCGCTTTTCAAAGGCAGGTCTGTTGTCGAGGACGTATGTCTTGCCATAGGAGGCGCCTCCATCCTCAGTATACAGAGAGGAGCAAAAGGTATCAGTATCCTGATGCGCCCCGTTGAGATGACCACATCGCGTACAGATCATATATTCCACACCGAGCTTCCGAAAGGCGCCCTTTCCGAGGGCAGCGTCGCAATTTTTGCAGGTGGTGCGCCGGGGCTGCTTCACATAGGAAGCGGCCCACTGCTGAGCGGCGTGGAGGCGAGATTCGTTTTCCTTGAAAAAAGACTGTTTCTGCTCCAGAAGCGGTCCAGAGGGTTTTCCGAATTTCACCAGTTTTGCCATGTTCTGCTCCGTCTGGCCTGCCCGAAAGCGTTCCGGGTCGTATTGATTAATGTCGTCTTTGAGGCTACCTTCGACAGGTGCGCCTCACGGCCCACCTGCATCCACCTTAGGATGAGAACTAGCCGCATCGGCGCGAAGAGGCAAGGGCAATCAAAACACACTCCGCAATCAGGACACCCATGGCAGACACCATTCTCATCTTCGGAGCCACCGGTCAACTGGGGCAGGCCTTCCTCGCACAGGCAGAGGCCCGTGGCATGAATGCCATCGGGGTTGCCCGATCCGGGACGAATCGCACCCTCGACATCACCAACGACCAGGGTGTCGTGGAAGCCATTTTAACCACAGCCCCCGCACTGGTCGTCAACTGCGCCGCCATGGTCTCCCTGGACGCCTGCGAAAACGACCCTGGAATGGCTTACCGCATCAATACCCGACCCGTCTCCGTCATGACCCAGGCCTGCACCGAGACAGGTTCCCGCTTCATCCAGATTTCCACGGACCATTTCTTTACTGGCGACAGAGAGGCTCTGCATGACGAAGATGCCCCGGTAGTACTGCTCAACGAATACGCGCGGACAAAATACGCCGCCGAAGCCTTTGCCCTGACAGCCCAGGACGCCCTGGTCATCCGCACGAACATCACTGGATTTCGCGGGAGGCGAGGCAGTCCGCCCTTTGCAGAGTGGATCATCTCCAGCCTGAAGAAGCGCGCCCCTCTGACCTTGTTCACCGATTTCTACACGTCGACCCTGGACTGTAAAACCTGCGCCAAGGCGGTTCTCGACCTGGCGGAAACAAGCGCCACCGGACGGCTAAACGTGGCTGCACAAACGGCCATGAACAAAGCGGAATTCGCTCATATCCTGGCCCAAGAACTGGGGATAGACTTGGACTGGGCAACAACCGGAACCATCACCAGCCTACCTACACCACGAGCGGAAAGCCTCGGTCTCGACGTTACCCGCGCCGAAGCCGCTCTGGGTTACGCTCTGCCCACCGGCCCCGAAGCTGTGCGAAACCTCGTCAGACAATCCCGAAAGGACTCCTAGCACATGAACAAGACCATCACTATTGGAGAACGGGCCGTGGGCCTGGCCCACCCCACCTACTTCGTCGCCGACATCGCCGCCAACCACGACGGCGACCTGGAACGGGCCAAGGACCTCATCCACCTCT
>JAHJKV010000487.1 GCA_018822065.1 Pseudomonadota bacterium | reverse complement strand
CGGTGGGAACAGCGGGGCAAGCCCTTGTGCATGAGCATGGCGTTTGCACCGCCTTCCACCACCTGGTTGACCGTGGCGCGGAGGTCCACCAGACCATAGAGGGGGCCGACCGTCACGCCGTGGTCCATGGGGATGATAATGGTGCGGCCATCGTTGCGGTCCATGATCCGTTCCATGCGAATTGCTTTGCCGATAGACATACTGCTTCTCCTTGGTTTGCCCCGAGCATATAAAAAAGGGCCGCAGGCGGTGTTGCCTGCGGCCCTTTGGGGCGTTTCGATTTCGTTTATCTACTGAACGCGCACCCCATGACCACAGGCTTTTCCAAAATAAAAAAAGAAAAAGTTAAAAGCGGTCTGATTGTGCATGCAAAAAACTACCTTGGGTCGTTCAGGCTGTCAAGCGCTTCTCAGCGCTTCTCAACGCCGTGCATTTGACTTCCACCAATCCGCCGAGCGGCAGTCCCTTGACCTCGATGGCAGCCCGGGCTGGCTTGTGGTCCGTGAAGAATTCCGAGTAGATGGAATTGAATTCCTTGAATCTGCCCATGTCGGTCAGGAAGACTTCCACGGCCAGCACCGTGTCCAGGGAGGCGTGTGCCGCCTCCAGGATGGCCTGCATGTTCGTCATTGCCTGCCGGGCCTGGGTTTCGAAACCGTCGGGAACGAATGTGCCTGTGGCCGGGTCGATGCCGAGCTGGCCGGAAACGAAGACCAGGGAATCGGTTCCGCAGGCCTGTGAGTAAGGGCCGACAGCGGCGGGCGCTAGGTTCGTGGCAAAGGTTTTGAGTGTGGTCATGGAATCCTCCTTCCTCAGGTTGGTTCAACAGGAGCGGGATTGCTGGGGGGCGGCCCCCACAAAATATTGTCTGCAAGTGCGGGCGGGAGCTTGCGTGCCACCTGCACCAGCAGGGCTACGATCAAAAGCGTGAACCCGAGCCGCCCCCAGAGCAGCCCGGAGAGGTGCCCACCCAGGCTGAGCATGAGCAGCGTATCCTCAATGATGGAATGTGTCAGCCCCATGAGCGTGATGGAGTAGAAAATGTCCTGGCGATCGATGTTGCCGCTTCGGGCACCGTGGAGGATCAGGCCGCTGCCGTAGGAGAGCCCCAGAGTCAGGCCGACCACGGTGATGGCCGAGGCACGCGGGCCAATGCCGATGAGTCGCAACAGTGGGTTCATGAGCCGGTTTAGCAGGGTGATGGCCCCGATGGCGTCAAGCAGGCGCATCATGCCCATGAGGGTGGTGACGATGAGGAAGATGAAAAAGAGGTTTTTGATCTCGCCCAGGGCCCAGGTAACAAGGGACGGGTCTGGAAGGGACGGCGGGGCGAGCAGCACTATGGCTGGTGTCTGGAGTACATCCAGGCCAGCATAGGTCTGGTGGAGAATTACCCCGAACAGCAGCGCTCCACCCAGACGGGTGACGGCCTGGAACAGGAATCGGGGCCCTGCCTTGCGGGCGATGGAGAGTTCGATGGGCAGGCCGTGGGCCACGAGAACCATGACCCCGAGCACCGTGGCCTGGGCCGTGGAGAGCGGGTTCGCGGCGTTCAGGGGCAGGAACACGATCATGGCTGTGTAGATGTTGTTCAGCATGGCCGAGGCCCAGACCAGGCCCATCTCGGCCGGGAGCCCCACCAACTGCATGACCGGACCTAGGGGGCGGGCCACGGCCTCAATGAGTTCAAACTCCTGCAGCAGTTTGACCAGGATGATCACCGGCACCATGACCTTGAACAGCTCAAGGCAGGTGCGCGTCCCCTGGGAGATGGTGTCTTTGGCCACGGTTAGGGCCTTTTTGCGCAAGGTTTCCAGCATGTCGATCCTCGGGTTGCGAGGCACAGTATGCACAAACGGCGGCGAAGGGAAGGGGATGATGGCTTGTACGGCATGGGTTTTTATGCCAGAAGAGCAGGGACGAGAAGTTCAACCAATCGAGGGCACCCATGTCTGATTCCGATACCAACAGAACCATCAACACCGTTGTCCGAGGCATCTTCATCGGCGGCTCTCTCGGGGCCATTGCCAGTTGGTTCCTGGACTACCCCATCGAGCGTGCCGTGGGTTTTGGCATGCTGTGCGGCGTTGCCGCCACTTTGACCCTGAAGGACCGCATGGAAAGCCGCAACGCGCGGAAAAAAGACGAGTGAGCCCTGTGGGCGGAGGTGCGGCATGAGTGGATCAGGCAACTTCAGAGGTCCGTTTCGGGACATCAATTCCCTTTTTTTGTTTCTGCTCCTGGGATATGCGCTCTACTTGGCATTTTTGCTGGTTGAGCCTTTTCTGAACACCCTGATCATTTCGGCAGTTGTCTGCGCCGTGGCCTATCCAATTTTTTTCTGGATTCATGTACGCGTCCGAAGGCGTTCGCTGGCAGCGCTCTGCTCCACCTGCATCATCGGGGTGCTCTTGATCATCCCGCTGTTTTTCCTCACCTGGGGACTGGCTGTGCAAGGTGCCCATTCCCTTGCAGCCCTGCAGACCTGGATGTTGGATTTCAAGATGGAAGACGTTCTGGGGCAGGGATATATGCAATCCCTGCTGGACTGGGTGAGGGACAACCTGCCCTTCGTCAAGGTCGAGGAGATTAATATCCAGGCCAAGCTGATGGTGTATTCCGAGGAATTCGCCCAGTATCTGGTTGGATTTTCCAAGG
>JAHJKV010000486.1 GCA_018822065.1 Pseudomonadota bacterium | reverse complement strand
TGGATAATATCTCCAGCTTCGTCTCGCAGGTGGACCAGCCACAGAAGCCGGAGAAAATCGGGAGACACCTTCCTGCGGCGATTTTGTACGCTACTGGATAGCCAAACACGAGAAAGCCGCCCCCGGAGCATATCCGGGGGCGGCTTTTCATTTGTCATGTCTGCACGGCCTACAGCACGTATTTAATTCGAGACATCATCTACCCCTCCGCCTTCCCAATAGGCGAAGTCGCTCCGGCCCGTTTCCTTGACCTTGTACACGCCCAATTACACATGCCAAAAAATATTGGCGTTTCCTAGGTCGTTATCAAAATCGATCTTATTTATCCCGATTGCCACTCCATTCACTGATTCTAAACATCAAAAATAATTCACGCAACAACCCCCGAAACGAATTACAGAACAGTGTTCACCGATGACAAACATCCCTGGCTGGGATATATGAGGGGAATGCGACGCTCCTTCCCCCGTATGGGCATCCTCCTGCTGGCCCTGTGTTTCCTGGGATTGATTGCCCTGGGCACTGCCTACTGTAGCGAACCAGGGCACTCGGCTCCCATCCACACCGTGCGGATACACTCCACCTTACCCCATGATCCCGAGGCCTTTACCCAGGGCCTGTTCCTGCATCAGGGCCTGCTCTACGAATCCACTGGCAACTACGGCTCCTCCACCGTGCGCAGCACCGACCCCGCCACAGGACGGATCATCCAGTTGGAACGCCTGCAGGATGATCAATTCGGCGAAGGGCTGGCACGCCTGGGCGACACGGTGATACAACTCACCTGGAAAGAAGGGGTGGGCCTCGTCTATGATCTGCAGACCCTGAAGCCGGTGCACAGTTTCCGCTACCAGGGAGAGGGATGGGGGCTGGCCTCCGTGCCAGGCAAGGAAGCCTCTCTTGTCAAAAGCGACGGTTCGAGCACCCTGACCTTCCTTTCGTCGGACGCCCTGGCCCCGGTGCGGACCATCACGGTGCGCGACGGGGAGCGGAAGGTGTCCAGCTTGAACGAGATGGAATGGTACAGGGGGGTCATCCTGGCCAACCAATGGTTCTCGGACGAGATCGCTGCCATCGACCCCGAGTCCGGCGAGGTGGTGGCATGGATCGATCTCGCCCCCCTGCGCGACAAGCTGCGCAAGGGCGCTGGCGTGGCCAACGGCATCGCCTATGACCCTGCCACCGACCAACTGCTGGTCACGGGCAAGAACTGGGAAAGGGTATTCGAAATCGAGATTCTTCCGGCGCTTACGAAACGGTAATCACCTCTAGGGCCGATCTGGGGCCACCGGGCGCAGCAATAACCACAGCCCGAAGATCACCATGGGCACGCAGAGCAACTGCCCCATGGTCATCCAGTCCAAGGCGATGAACCCCAACTGGGTGTCTGGCTGACGGGCAAACTCCACCAGAAAACGAAAGGCCCCATACCCCGTTAGGAAGAGCCCTCCCACACGGCCCGTGGCCCTCGGAGTGCGGGCATACATCCAGACCAGGACAAAGAGCACGAGCCCTTCCAGGGTCGCCTCGTAGAGTTGGGAGGCATGGCGGGGAACGCCGCCCGCTGCGGCCTGGGGGAAGAGCACACCGTAAGGCCCGTCCGTGGGGCGACCCCAGAGCTCGCCGTTGACGAAGTTGCCGAGCCTGCCAAAGAACAGCCCGGGCGAGGCCAGGGGGGCCAGGATATCGCCGATGTCCAAAAAGGCGATGCCCTTCTTGCGGCCATAGAGCCAGCCCGCACCAAGCACGCCCAGCAGACCGCCGTGAAAACTCATGCCGCCCTGCCACGTCTTGATGATATCGAAGGGATGGGCCAGATAGTGCTCCGCATTGTAAAACAAGGCGTAGCCGAGCCTGCCGCCCAGGATCAGGCCCAAGATAAGCCAGGTGATCAGGTCATCCATGTCCTCGGGGGTCAGGGGAGAGTGTTCCCGCCGGGCGATCACCCGTCCCAGCCACCAGGCCAGGATGAACCCCACGGCATAGGCCAAGCCGTACCAGCGCACTTCCAGGGGGCCGAGTGAAAGGGAGCCGAGGGAAAAGGGGCCAAGGGCAATGGCCACGGGATCTATTTCAGGCAGGATGATCATTAGCTTCCTTCCCCAACCACCTTTGATTCCTTGCGCAATTCATGTACACTGGCAGTGCGGAACACGGGGCGACCGGATATCCACAACCTCATCCGAAACCGATGCCACGTCAAGGGCCGCGGCACAAGGACACGAAGATGACCCATTCCCTCGATATTCTTGAAATGCCCTTTGATGCACTGGCTGCCTACTGGCTCTCGCTGAAGAAGCTGACCGACGCCAAGAAGGGCAAGGGCGTGCTGGCCGAAGAGGCCACTGGCACCGAGGAGCCGTTCATCCGTCATCTTCTGGAAGTGGTTTTCTCAGGTCTGGAGATATCTGTGGTCCGTCGACTGGCAGAAGTCCGCCGCGACGAACTGCTCCATGCCTACCAGCAGAAAATCGAGATCATGCGTCTGGCCCTGTTTGCCATTGCCTCGAGCGAAAATCCCCGCGTCACCCTGGTGCGCATGAACTCCAAGTACGCCGAACCTCCTATGGAGGAAAAGCAGGCATTTGAGATGGCCCGGGCCATGGGCGACGCCCTGGCTGACCCTTCAACGGACAAGGCCATCCTGCTGGATGTGGACCACAAGATGACCCCGGACCGCCTGCTGGTGAAACTCATGTTCTACGTCATCCACGCCCGGCACAAGGGTAAGACCGAGCTGGCCCCCTTCCTAAAATTCGCAGGCTCGCCCTACTTCACCGAGGGCTTGGCCCTGTGCATCGACGGGTTCGAGGCCGATTTCCTGGCCTACCACCTGGAGAGTATCCGCGACGAAACCCTGCGCCTCATCCGCCTGAAGATGGACATGTCCCTGGAAATGGCCCTCTCCATCCGCAAGAAATACTCTTACGACGACATATGGCGCGTGGCCCGCTCGTTCATGCCGTAGCGCCGACCCGAAGCTCACGTCGACAGCCGAGCTGTCCAGTATTGCCTTCCCACAGAAACGCAACAACCAGCTCCAGCTTCCAGGCCGCTCTGGACAGCCTGGGGGGAAATACAGTACGGTCCGCACCGATATGATTCAGCGTAAACGCACCAATGTCGTCATGATCGGTTCTGTTGGCGTGGGCGGCGGAAATCCCATCCGAGTCCAGTCCATGTGCAATGCTGACACCCGCGACGTGAACGCCACCCTGACCCAGATTTCCCAGTTGGCCGCCGCTGGGTGTGAGATCGTGCGTGTGGCCGTGCCGGACGAGGTGGCGGCCAATGCCCTGACGGCCATCAAACGCAACACGCCCATTCCCCTTGTGGCGGACATCCATTTCGACCACCGGCTGGCGCTCATGGCCCTTGAGGCTGGCGTGGATGCCCTGCGCATCAACCCCGGCAACATCGGGGGCGCGGCCAAGGTGGACAGCGTGGTGGCGGCAGCGGAGGAACGCGGCGTGCCCATCCGCATCGGCGTGAACGCTGGCAGCCTGGAGAAAGACCTGCTGGACCGGTTCGGCGGCCCCACGCCCGAGGCCATGGTCGAATCCGCTCTGGGCCATGTGGCCCTGCTGGAGAAGCGTGGCTTCCATCGCATCAAGATTTCGCTCAAGTCGAGCCAGGTGATGAATACCATCGCGGCCTATCGCTTGCTGGCCGAAAAGGTGGACTATCCGCTGCACATCGGCATCACCGAAGCCGGGGCGCTTCTGCGCGGCACAGTGAAGAGTGCGGTGGGCCTGGGCATCCTGCTCTGGGAGGGCCTGGGCGACACCCTGCGGGTCTCCCTGACCCACGACCCCGTGGCCGAAATCGGCGTGGCCTGGGAGATTTTGCGGGCCTTGGGCCTGCGCGAGCGCGGCCCGGACATCATTTCCTGCCCCACCTGCGGCAGAACAGAGATCGACCTCATCGACCTGGCCACCAAGGTGGAAGAAAAGCTCACAGGCGTGGAAGAGGTGTTTACCTGTGCGGTCATGGGCTGCGTGGTCAATGGTCCGGGCGAGGCGAGAGAGGCGGACATCGGCATCGCTGGCGGTCGCGACCTGGGCATCATTTTCCGCAAGGGCGAGGTGGTGCGCAAAGTGCGCGGAGCCGAAAACCTGGTTCCCGAATTCATGCTAGAACTTGATAATTTCCTGGAAGAACGGAGAAAAAAATAAATGCGCCTTTCCCGCTACTACATTCCCACCCTCAAGGAAGACCCGGCAGACGCCGAGGTGGTGTCCCACCGCCTGCTGATGCGTGCGGGCATGATCCGCAAGCTGACCAGCGGCATTTACGTGTACCTGCCCAACGGTCTGCGGGCCATCGAGAAAGTCGGCCAGATCGTGCGCGAGGAGATGAACCGCGCCGGGGCCATCGAGATCAGCATGCCCATGGTCCAGCCCGCCGACCTCTGGGAAGAGACCGGACGCTGGGGCTATTACGGCAAGGAACTGCTGCGCATGAAGGACCGGCATGGCCGGGAATACTGCCTCGGCCCCACCCACGAGGAGGTCATCACCGACCTCGTACGCGGCGAGGTGCGCTCCTACAAACAGTTGCCCATCAATCTCTACCAGATTCAGACCAAATTCCGCGACGAGGTGCGCCCCCGCTTCGGGCTCATGCGCGGCCGCGAGTTCATCATGAAGGATGCCTACTCCTTTGATGCGGACGAGGCCGGGGCTGAGAAGAGCTATACCGGGATGTATGAGGCCTATTCCAATGCCTTCAAACGCATCGGCCTGGTGTTCCGGGCTGTGCAGGCGGACTCCGGGGCCATCGGCGGCGACTTCTCCCACGAATTCATGGTCCTGGCCGACACGGGCGAGGACACCATCGCCGTGTGCCAGGACGCGGGCTGCGGCTTTGCGGCCAACCTGGAAAAAGCCAAGGTGGCCGGTTCAGGGGGCCAGTGCCCGGCCCAGACCAGCGTGGCCGCCCCCGAAGAGGTCGCCACCCCAGGCGCGCACACCGTGGACGAAGTCTGCGCCTTCCTCAAAGTGGAGTCTTCGGCCATCGCCAAGACCCTGCTCTTCAGCGTGGACGGCGAACCCGTGGCCGCACTGGTGCGCGGCGACCGCGAACTGAACGACGTGAAACTCCGGAACATCATTGGCGGCAACGATATCGAGATGGCCAGCCCCGAGCAGGTCAAGGAGTGGTCCAGCGCCCCGGTGGGCTTTGCCGGTCCCGTGGAGCTCAAGGTGAAGCGCATCTTTGCGGACCTGGAACTGCAGCGCGACCAGGGCTGGGTCGTGGGAGCCAACAAGGGCGACGCCCACCTGAAAAACGTGCACCTGGGCCGCGACGTCCAGGTGGAGGCCTTTGCCGACCTGAGAGTGATCACCGAAAGCGACCCCTGCCCCGAATGCGGCAAGGCCATCAGCTTCACCAAAGGCATCGAAGTGGGCCATGTCTTCAAGCTCGGCACCAAATATTCCAAGGCCATGAACGCCACTTTCCTTGATGAAAACGGCAAGGACAAGTTCATGGTCATGGGCTGTTACGGTATCGGCGTCAGCCGCATCGTTGCTAGCGCCATCGAGCAGAACAATGATGAGCATGGTGCCGTTTTCCCACCCTCCATTGCCCCCTTCGAGGCCTGCCTCATCTCCCTTGGCGGCAAGGACCAGGCGGTCACGGACAAGGCAGAGGAACTCTACGCCGAACTCCTGGCTGAGGGCATCGATATTCTCTACGACGACCGCAATGAACGCCCCGGTGTCAAGTTCGCGGATGCGGACCTGTCCGGCTATCCCATGCAACTCGTGCTCGGCGGCAAAGGGCTCAAAAACGGCATCATCGAAGCCAAGGACCGCAAGACCGGCGAACGCATCGAACTACCGCTTGACGGCTTCCTTGGGGCATTCAAGATGTGGCGGGCCTCCATCTGGCAGGCCTGGGGTCTCGCACTCTAAGACACCAGACTTGCCCCCGGCCTCATGACCAGCTACATAACACGCGGACGCCATTAAAGGACACTGTGGGAAAAGGACCAAGCATAAACAATGTTGAGCTGCCCGAAGACGTACTTCGGGCTTGGCCAAATATGGAAATCAATGAACTGCCCCTCCGACAGTGGAAGGGCGAGATTCATGTGGTGCGCTCGGAAAAAAGGCTCAATTGGGCTCTTGGACGCATCGGGGGAGAAAAGATTCTCGGCTTTGACACCGAAACCAGGCCCGTGTTCAAGAAGGGTCAGCTACCCGGTCCGCCCACCCTGCTGCAACTTGCCACCAGCACCGAAGTCTTCCTTTTCCAGCTCAAGCTCCTGAACCTCGACAACGGCCTGGCCGATCTGCTCTCACGCCGCTCGGTGATCAAGAGCGGCGTGTCTGTTCGCGACGACATCCTGGGGCTTAAAAAGATTCACAAGTTCAAGGCAGGCGGTTTCGTGGACCTGGGACAGGTGTCCATGGAACTGAAGATGCAGACCCACGGCCTGCGCAACCTCGCCGCCAACCTGCTCGGCTTCCGCATTTCCAAGTCCGCCCAGTGCTCCAACTGGGCCAAGGACCAGCTCTCGCCCAAGCAGGTGGCCTATGCCGCCACCGACGCATGGGTCAGCCGCGAACTCCATCTTGCCTTTGTCCGGCTTGGTGTCCTACCCAGCCAATCCTGAGCCGCTGCCGCTTGCCAAACACAGACTTGCACCCCTGCTTTTTTTTACGTAGAGGTGTCCTCGGTTGCCAGCCACCCCGCATTCGGAGCATACATGCCCGACCTTGATTCCCAATTCTACCGCCTCCTGGCGGACACATCTTATTATGCTGAAATCGTAGGAGATGAAGCTGGCACCATTCTCTGTGCCTCGCCTTCCTGCACCACGATTCTTGGCCATGAACCCCAGCGAATCATGGAGGAACCAGGGCTTCTCAAGGACATGATTCACCCGGACTGCCAGTCCACTTGGCAGATTCACATGGACATTCTTAAGACCCCGAACGCCTGCCATTCGGCCCTGTTGCGGATCAACCTGCCGGGCAAGCATCCAGTCTGGATAGAACGCCAGGCCCAGGTGATAACCGGTCCGGATGGCGAACTCCTTATCCGCTCCTCCTGTCGCCGGGTGTGTCCTGGCGAGTCAGAAACCATTTCCAGCTGCGAACTGAAAGAAGGCAGCCTCACCGGGCTCCCCGGTCGCGAATACTGCATGCTCCAATTGGAGCGACTGTTTGAAAGTTCCCGGAGGAGCGGCGAACAAGGCTATGGGGTCATCTACGCAGACATCGATCAGCTCAAGCGGGTCAACGACTCCATGGGCCACTCCTATGGCGACCTGCTCATCCGCCAGGCCGCAGAGCGACTGCACGAGCACTTGCCCCCCATGGGCGACCTCATGCACCTGGGCGGCGACGAGTTCATCATCATCATAGACAACACCACCCCGCGTGCGGTCATCCGTTTCGTCAAAGAGATTCAGGACGCGTTCAAAAAGCCCTGTATCTTGTTCGATCAACGCGTCACCGTTGCCATCTCCATGGGCATCGTGCTCTCGCCCGTGTCCTATGTTCGCCCGGAAGATCTGCTGCGAAACGCCAACATCGCCATGCGCAAGGCCAAGACCTCACGCCACGGCTACAAGGTGTTCCACGCCCGATTGCTGGAGGAATCCCTGCGCTCCACCGAGATCGAACTGGACTTGCCACGCGCCCTGACCGACGGCGAATTCTACCTCCACTACCAGCCGATAATCAGTCTGGAGAGCCACGTGCTTACCGGGTTTGAGGCCCTGCTACGATGGGACCACCCCAAATGGGGCGTCATCCGACCGGACGAATTTTTGCCCATTGCCGAGTCCACAGACTTCATCGTGCCACTGGGAGAATGGATTTTGAAACGAGCCATGCGCGACATGCAGCAGTTGCACACAAAGCGCCCGGACTTTGCCGGACTGTCCGTGGCGGTGAACATCTCAGCCAAGCAGCTCAACCGCTACGATTTCGTGAACCAGGTTCAGAAGGCCCTGAGCGACACTGGCTATGACCCTGAACTGCTGAAACTCGAAATCACGGAAACTGCGGCCATGACCAACCCGGAACTGACCGACACCCGACTGGGCAAGCTCAAGAAAATGGGTATCGAGATCAGCCTGGACGATTTCGGCACAGGCTATTCCTCCCTGAGCTACCTGAGAACCCTGCCCGTGGACTGCCTCAAGGTGGACCGCTCCTTTGTCAGCGGCATGGACCAGAGCCAGGAAAAGCAACAAATCGTGCGCTCGGTGATCAATCTGGCCCGGGACATGAACATGAACGTGGTGGCCGAGGGCGTGGAACTGAGCGAACACTGGGACATGCTGAAGGTTCTCGACTGCCAGGACGGCCAGGGCTTCTACTTCTCCCGCCCCATGGGCCTGGACAAGATCATGGAACTGCCGGAGCAGGGAGAGGAATAATCCCTACCAGGGCCACAGTCCCGAAAAGTCCACGAAATTGACCAAGAAGTGGGCTGCTATCAAGGGCCAGAGCAGGCCGGTGTTGCGGTAAAAAAGCATGAACACGAAGCCTATGAGGGAGGCGTTGACCACCAGGGGGAAGCCTCCGGACCAGTGGGCGGCTCCGAAGAGCAGCGAGGTTGCGAGATAGAAGAGCGGAGCGGGGAGCGCGGCGAAGAAGCGGGCCGCAGCAGCCCGGAAGACCACCTCTTCGCTCACCGCAACCAGCACCAGCCCGAACGTCAGGTCAAACCACTCCAAAAACGCGCCTTCCACGGGATACCCACCCAGAGAGGCATCCGGCAGCACCGATCCCCAGAACCGAAGCCCGTACTTATCCATAAGCGTGCCCACGCAGCCGAGCAGCAGGGTCCAGCCCAGCAGCTTGAGCCATGGAGCCGTGCCGAGCCACCCACGGTGTCCGCCGCCAAACCCAGGCTCCCCGCGCCGCGCCAGCCACCAGCACAGCCCAAGGGGAATAAGCCGCGATCCATAGTCATTGGCCAGCCACGCAAGCCCGTTGGTGAGATATATCCCGCCGAAGTCGTTCAGAAAAAACGGGGCCGCCAGGAGTAGAAACCAGCTCCCGGCCATACGTTCGCGCTGCATGCACCCTCCTGTTGTTTCTCCCCCCATAGCATCTCCGGATACACGACGCCACCCGATACCCTTTGCCACGCGCCCCGGTTGGGGTATAGACTCTCCCCATGCCCCTTAGCGACGAAGTTCAGGTCAAGATCGCCATCACCGAACTTTCCGGCAAGACGCTGGATACCTTCCTACTGGAAGACCTGCGCCCGGAGATCTGCATCGAGGGACCGGAAATCCGCTACTTTGACCGCGACGCCTGCCGCCGTCTGGCCAACCTCTTCGGCTTCCGCAGGCTGCCGGTCACCTTTCACGCACCCTTCCTACGCCTGGACCCCGGCTCCCCGGACCGTCCCTCGCGCGACTACGCCAAAGACTACCTGGAGCGCACCGTGCGCCTGGCCGAATATTTCCAGCCCCTGACCGTGGTCTGCCACGCCGGGCCGCTCTACGGCATGAACGCCACCGAACAAGAACAGTGGAACGAACGCAGCCTGCCCATCTGGCAATGGATGGAGCAAGCCTGCCAGGACATCGGCGCCGTACTCACCTTGGAGAACGTGCTCCACGACCAGCCAGCCACCATGGCCCCTCTCTTCGCCGAGCTGGACCACGCCCGCTGGTGCTTCGACGTCGGCCATGTGCACGCCTTCTCCAAAGTGGACCAATCCGAGTGGACCGACGCCCTCGGCTCCCAGTTGGGCCAGCTCCACCTGCACGACAACCACGGCACCGGCGACCAGCACCTGCCCGTGGGCCACGGCTCCGTGCAATACAGCAGACTCATGACCAGCCTGGCCCCCCTGCCCCGACCCGTGGCCACGACCATGGAAGTCCACTACCGCCATGAACTGGCCGCGAGCGTGGAATACCTCGAACCCCTCTGGCCCTGGCCGCTCTAGCCAATTTTATTTCAGGAATATCCGCCAGCGGCAATGCTGGTTTTCCGGATGCGCGTCCGGTGGGGCAAAGATGCACTCCACCTGGAGAGCCGGGTCGATGACCGTGGCAAAGGATTGGAATTCGGCCTGGTGCATGGCCTTGCAGGAATACTCGCCCAGCCCGTGCTTGAACCGGCCCGTCTGGGCCGGGCAGGCGTCCACGTTGATGAACAGATCGTCGCCCTGTCTCTCGAAGCGAAAGTCCACCAGAGCATACCAGGGAAAGAGTTGATAGGCCTGCATGAAACCGTCGATGCCAACGTCGAAGGGGCCGAAACGCTTGACGATGTCCCTGGCCGAAAGTTCGCCGACCTTGCCCCAGACCCGCTCGTTCAGCAGCTCGGCCTCAGGCAGGCTGTACTCCTTTTCGATGTTGATGAACCAGAAAGCGTCCATGACCCGGTATTGCCAGAGCAACGACCGAATGTATTCCACGAGCCCGTCGCGATCCAGATCGTCCAGGTGGTCGAGGTTCATTGGTCACCTCCCCGCCTGGGACGGCTGCGCAACTGCTTCACCTGTCCGCGGCGTTTCTTGTTGTCCAGTCGCCTGCGCTTCTGGGAGCGGGGCACCCGGGAATTGATGCGGTCGAGCACGGGTTCCAGGGCCTGGCGCATGAACTCCATGAAACGCATGATCGCCAGTTCGCGGTTGTCGGCCTGGCTGCGGGTGTCGTGGGCGGAAATGCGCAGGATGCCGTCCTTGCCGATACGGCGGCGCAGTTTTCCCTTCACTATCATCTTTTGCAGGGGCGTCAGGCTGCGCGTGCGCTCGACATTGAAACCGAGCGTGGCCTTGGTGGAGGTCTTGTTCACGTTCTGGCCGCCGGGGCCGGGACTGCGGGAAAAAGTGAACTTGAGTTCTGAAAAAGGGATGGAAATATTGTCATTGATCACAAGCATGGGGCGGTGGTAGCAGAAAGCGAGCAAAAAATCATCACCCCAAAGAGCTGGCTAACAGTTGACGCAAGCCCCGGCTTGGTGCACACCCGTTCTTCCAAGGAGGAAACCACCATGTCCGACTGTCCCTGCGGCTCCGGCGCCGCTTTCGAAGCATGCTGCGGCCCCATCATTTCCGGCGAAACCCCGGCCCCCACTGCCGAAGCGCTAATGCGCTCGCGCTACTCGGCCTTCGCCACCTGTGCCATCGACCACCTGCACGACTCCCTCGCCCCCGGCACCCGGGATGACTTCAACTTTGACGAGACCCGCAAGTGGGCGGAATCCTCCACCTGGCTCGGTCTGGAGATCGCCACTGTCGAGGGCGGCGGCGAGGATGACAAGGAAGGCATCGTGGAATTCACGGCCAGCTTCAAGCAGGAAGCAGGTGCGTCCACTCACCGCGAGCGCGGCAATTTCAAGAAGATAGACGGCCAGTGGTACTACGTGGACGGCAAGGTCCTCGGCCCGACCACCATCGTCAAAGACAAAAAGATCGGCAGAAACGAACCCTGCCCCTGCGGCTCGGGCAAAAAATTCAAAAAATGCTGCGGCTGACCCGCCCCTGAACGCGAAGCACATGGGATGCCAAAGGGGCCCCGCCTCTTTGGCCGCCGGAGCCCCCCTATACGATTTAAGAACGCAGTAGCGCGACAACCTGAGGGTTGCCGCGCTACTACTTTGGGGAACGATCGATTTTGTGGTGTTTCGTAGATTACGAACCGAGCAACTCCAGGAGGGTCTGTTTCATGCCGAGCTTGTCGATGCCTATCAGGTGACGCAGTTCCTTCTGGGTGCCATGCTCGATGAATTCATCCGGGATGCCCAGGCGGCGTATGGTCAGGCCGCCCATGACGTCCCGGTCGACGAAAAGTTCGACTACCGCGGAGCTGAAGCCGCCAGCCAGGGCATTTTCTTCCACGATGAGCATCTTCTTGAACCGGGCGGCCAGCTCCAGAAGCTGCGCCTCGTCCAAGGGCTTGACGAAACGGGCATTTAAGACCGCGACGGAAAGCCCGTGTTCCTTTTCCAGTTCCATGGCCCCTTCCAGGGCAGGGTAAACCCGCGAGCCCAGGGCGATGATCAGGGCATCGTTGCCTTCGCGTAGCAGCTCCGCCTTGCCGATCTCCAGGGGCAGGAGCGCCGGGTCTACGGAAATGCCAACGCCCATGCCGCGCGGATAGCGAACCGCCACCGGTCCGTCCACGGCAAAGGCGGTGGCCATCATCCGGCCCAGTTCATCCTCGTCCTTGGGGGCCATGAGGATCAGGTTCGGGATATGGCGGAGGAAGGAAAGGTCAAAGGCCCCATGGTGGGTGGCACCGTCATCGCCCACAAGCCCACCTCGGTCCATGAAGAATTTCACATTGAGCTTTTGCAGACACACGTCGTGCACCACCTGGTCGTAGGACCGCTGCATGAAGGTGGAATAGATGGCCACGGCAGGCTTAAACCCCTTGGTGGCCAGCCCGGCCGCAAAGGTCACGGCATGCTGTTCGCAGATGCCCACGTCCACGAAGCGGTCGGGGAAACGCTCACGGAAACAGCTGGTGCCAGTCCCTTCGGGCATGGCCGCGGTGATGGTCACGATCCTCTCGTCCTCATCCGCCAGTCGGCAAAGGGCAGCGCCAAAGACCTCGGTGTAGGAGGGGAAGCCGCCCTTGGGCGGGTTGGGGGCCAGTCCGGTCTCAGACTGGAATTTGCCCACGCCATGAAAATAGGTGGGGTTCGATTCCGCCGGCTCATACCCCTTGCCCTTGGTGGTCAAAACATGCACCAGCACCGGGGTCTCGATCTTCTTGATCTGCTCGAAGGTGTCCACCAGAGCACGGATGTCATGGCCATCGATGGGGCCGACATAGTTGAAGCGGAAGGCCTCGAAGAGCATGCCCGGCGTGAAGAAGGTCTTGAAGGAGTCCTTGCTGCGCTTGGCCCAGTGGCGGATTTCCGTGCCGAACCGGCCTGGGATGTCGTCGATGCGCTTCTCGAAATAGTCTTTCATGCGCACAAAGAAGGGGGAGGAGACGCGGCGGGAAAGAAACTGGGAGAGCGCCCCGACATTGGGCGAGATGGACATCTCGTTGTCGTTCAGGACCACTATGAACTTGCGTTCCATGCCCCCGGCCTGATTGAGCCCCTCATAGGCCATGCCGGCGGTCATGGAACCGTCGCCGATGACCGAGATCACCTCGTATTTCTCGCCAGCCAGGTCACGCGCCACGGCCATGCCCAGGCCAGCGGAGATGGAGGTGGAGGAATGGCCCACCCCGAAATGGTCGTACTGACTCTCGGCCATGCGTGGGAAGCCGGAAATGCCGTCCTTCTGACGCAGGGTGGAGAAGCGATCCAGTCGGCCGGAGAGAATCTTGTGGGCATAGGCCTGGTGCCCCACGTCCCATACCAGCTTGTCCATCTCGAAGTTGTAGGCCTTGTAGAGGGCCAGGGTGAGCTCGATGGAACCAAGGTTCGGGGCCAGGTGGCCGCCCGTCTTGGAGACCTGTTCGATGATCACGCTGCGCAGTTCCTCAGCCATGATCTCCAATTGGTCCAGAGAATATTTGTGCACGTCGCTCGGCTTCTTCACGCCCGCGAGCAAGTGTGGCTTGGTACTAACCATGAAACCCCTAGGAGGCCCGTTTTACGATGTAAAGGGCCAGTTCTCTCAAAAATTCCGCGTCCTCGCCCTCACAGAAGGCAAGGGCCTTCACGGCGGCGTCGACGTAGCCTTGAGCCAGTTGGCGACTTTCGTCAAGGCCGAGCAAGGTGGGATAGGTGGTCTTGCCCTGCTGCTCGTCGCTGCCAACAGGCTTGCCGAGTTCGGCCTCGGTGCCGACCACGTCCAGGATGTCGTCAACGATCTGAAACGCCACGCCGATGTTCCGGCCATAGTCTGCTGCGGCCTGTACGTCCTCTACCCGCGCCCCGGCCAGGATGGCCCCGCCCACGCAGGAAGCGCTGATGAGCGCCCCGGTCTTCATGGCGTGCATGCGCCGCAGTTCGTCCAGGGCAACGTTTCCCCGACCCGTGAACTCCATGTCCACGGCTTGACCGCCGACCATTCCCGCTGCCCCGGCGGACTTGGCCACCATGCTGGTGGCCTGGAGCACGTTGCGCACGGGCAACCCCTTTTCCATGGCAGCATCGAGCATGAGGCCGAAAGCCTCGGTCAACAGGCCGTCGCCAGCCAGGATGGCCGTGGCCTCGTCGAACTGCTTGTGGTTGGAGGGCCTGCCCCGCCGCAGGTCATCGTCATCCATGGCAGGCAGGTCGTCGTGGATGAGGGAATAGGTGTGGATGAGTTCCAGCCCGGCCGCAAAGGGCATCGAAGCTTCAGGGTCGGCCCCGTGCATACGCGCAAAGGCCATTACCAGGGCGGGCCGCAGCCGCTTTCCCCCGGCCAGCAGGCTATACTCCATGGCCTCCAGCAACCGGGAAGGGATGTTCCGGTCGCGCAGGCACTGCTGCAGATAGCTTTCCACCTCGACGGCGCGTTTGGCCAACTGTTCTTTGATGTTCATGACTTGTCCTCGTCTTCATCGTCCAGGTCAACAAGCCCCTCCTCGCTGACCACCTTCACCTCGTTCCTAGCCGCCTCCAACTGGGCGGAACAGGACTTTGCCAGGGCGAGTCCTTCCTTATACAGGGCCACGCCCTCTTCCAGGGGAAGCTCGCCATCCTCCAGGTCGTTCACGATGGTGGAAAGCCGTTCCAGACGATCTTCAAAACTCTGCTTCGACATAGATTTTCTCCGGATGGATCAGGCGCACCGCGTCGGGCTCACCGAAGGGGCGACCCGTTACTTGGCGTCTGCGGGCAACAGTCCATCCGCGTTATTGTTGAAAAGCGGCTGGGGGTCAACCAGCCGCCCCTGCATGGCCACAGCGAAATGCAGCTTTGGCACCTCGGCCCTGCCCGTTGCTCCGACCAGCCCGATGACGTCCCCCCGCTCAAGCTCCTGCCCCACTATAACGTCCGCGCGCAAAAGATGGAAGTACATGCTGACAACGCCGTTGCCATGGTCGATGTACACGGAGTTGCCCGCCAGCAGATGGTCGGCCACGAGGTTCACCCTGCCCGTGCCGCTGGCCCTGACCTGCGTGCCCGCCTGGGTGGCGAAGTCCAGCCCCCGCCGCACGGTCTTGCGGCCCCCCACCAGTGCCTCTGCCCCGTAGACCCCGGAAATCTCGGCCTCCACCGGACGGTCAAAGGGCAGGAACCAGCGCCGCAGAGGCGTGTTCACGTCCACGGCCCCGGCAGCCTCCCGGGCCTCGCGCTCCACCCGTTCCGCTTCGTTGCGGCTCAGGGCCGGGACCTTCCGTTCCGGCTCAACAGGATATTTCTTCGCGGCCACGGTGACGGCCCGCGTAAACTCCGTCCGCCCCTGGTCGGTCACAGCCACCACCACCAACTCGTGGTCACCGGGCTCCGTGGTCTGCACATCCGTGCCGAGCAGGGCCAGGACGATATGCTTGTCGTTCCAGACACTCACAGCAGGCAGCACCTCACGACCGAGCCAGTACACCGTTGCCTCGCGCAGGGGGTCAAGCGAGGTCAGCCGGACCAGGAAAGGCAGGCCGAGCTCGGTCCGAACCGGGGCCAGGAGCACCATGCGCCCGTTCTCCGAGGTAGCCTCGGGTTCGGGCTGCTCCGCGGCCAGGGCTGGCAGCGCCACGCCCATACAAAGGCACAGAAGCAGGCACAGGATCCG
>JAHJKV010000485.1 GCA_018822065.1 Pseudomonadota bacterium | reverse complement strand
CACCGCCGAGCTTGTCCTTGGCATAGCGCACCATCTTCCAGAGATCGTTATTGATGGTGGGCTCGCCCACACCGCAGATATTCCCCTTGCCCAGCCGGTAGCCTGTGCGGGCAAAGGAGTCGATGATCCCGGTAAACATCGCCATGTCCATGGTGAACATCGGAATATCGTCGCCCCGTGATCCATTGCACCATTCACAGCCGAGCATGCACCTGGTCGTGGGTTCCCAATGGAACCAGCGCAGGAGCTTTTGTTCGTCGTCGAAGGGAGCATCCGGCTCCAGGTAGGAACATTGGTCGCAGACGCCGGGAAAGGGCACCAGATCGCGGGACTGGGACGCACGGATATGGGCGAACATCCCCTTCTGGAAAATGTCCTCCACAAAATCCGTACCCTGACCTGGGACGTATCTGCCGAGGGTCACGGTTTCCCCGGCACCACAGTAGCAGGGGAGTCTGCCGTCTGCCCGCAGGTAGAGTCCGTTTGTCATCACACAGCGCATCTAGACTTCCTCGTATTCGGGCTGACGCCGGAACTCTTCGCGCAACACCCCCAGCCAGATCTGGTCATGGTAGGAGCCATCAGACCAGATGCGCTCCCTGAAGACTCCCTCTTTTTTCCAACCAAGACCTTCCACACAGGCCACGAAGGCAGGATTGAAGGTTCCGGCAAAAACCTTGTGCAGATTGTGGAAGGCAAAGGCGTGCCGGGTCACCAGGTAGATGGCCTCGCGTCCAATGCCCCGGCCCTGCGCTCCAGTGCCACCCACAAGGATCGCAATCTCGGCGCAACGGTGGATGGACTGGATATTCACCAGGGCAATATTGCCCACATGCACCCCGGTGCCGGTCTCCACGATGGCCAACTGGTAGCCATTGCCAGCCGCTTCAAGATTTTTCTGGTAGAGCGGCATGGACTCGCGGGTATACGGAAACGGGCGGCGTTGGGAATAGACATTCACCGCAGGATCGTTCAGCCAGCGCAAAGACTCATCCGTATAATCGCTGGATTCCATAGGACGCAGCGTGAGGTTTCGTCCTTGCAAAAACACTATGGGCTCGGTCATTGCCTCTGCTCCTTCATCTCGTCTGGGCCACTTTCAATCAGTCCTTGGAAACGTAGGTCGCATCCGTGCGGGTCTTGTTACCTATCTTCACGTCTACCTTCTTCTTGATCGCTCCGTGGTGACAGTCGCCGCAGACTTCGCTCTCAAGCCGCCTGGCGCCGACATGCAACTCGCGCTGCCTGCCCTGCAAGGTGTCCCAGGCTTGCTTGACGCCATACTCCTCCACATTGCCGAGCACTTCGCGCATCTGAAAGTCCGAAGGGCATTTCAGATAGTTGCCCCGACTGGTGATGCACAACCGCTGCCACAGGCGGGGGCAGACGAAGTGGGGGTCCTGCACACAGGTGGTCTTGTCGAAATGCATGTCAGGATTATAGGCCACGCGGTCCACAATAGACTTCATGAGCGTCACATATTCCATGGGGTCGTGCTCTATGGCCGACCAGATGGACTGGACATTGAGCAGGGTATTTGCCCCCAGTTCATCGCGAACCCTGCGCAAAACCTTGAGCTTGGCAAGGGACTCCTCATACTTGAGGGGCTTTCTCACCCGTTCATAGTGCTCGCCCAACCCGTCAAAACTCATGGTGATCCAGTCCACGCCAGCCTGCATGAGGCCTCGGGCCAACTCCTCGGTGATCATCCCCCCATTGGTATTGATCCACACTTCCTTCACTCCGGACTTCTTGGCGAAATCGACCATCTCGACGATGTCGGGGTGCAGCAGGGGCTCGCCGCGCATGCTGAACTTGAGCGTAAACAGCCCATGTTCGCCACATTCGGCCACAATCTTTTTATACATCTTAAGGGGCATGAGATCATTTTCAACGATGTCCATGTACTGCCTGAAGCAATGCTCGCAGACGAGTTGGCACTTGCTGCTGACCTCAATGTCAATATTCAGCGGAAAAGGCGGAACGATCCGCTTCTTGGGATATGTGGTCCACTGATAGCGATTTTTCAGATAGGCAAATCGCTTGCCCCGACTCCGACGAAGCTCATTTTTCACATACTCCGGAAAGTTCTCGCAGCTGAACTGCACATTGGTCTCAGATTTTCTCATGCTCCTCCCTCGCATCCACCATGTGGACCGTCTGTTTCATCCTGCTCCGGGTCTTGCGCCTTGGGTTCAAAACCTGGAGTTGTTATTCGTATGACAACCTCCATCAACAACGGGGCCGCCAGGGTCTTTATTCTCTCAACCAATGCTTCCGGCGACTCGCCAGCAATCACCTCACAGGAGGCTTGTGCGACAATGGGACCGGTGTCGAACCCATCGTCCATCACATGGCAGGTCAGCCCCGTAGTCATGTCGCCGCTGGCAAGAGCCGCCAGATGGGGTGACCGCCCTCGATGCCGAGGCAGCAGCGAGGCATGAAAATTCAGCGAACCCCGAATGGGCGCGGCATACACTTCCCGTGGCAACTTGGCGGGCCAGGCATGGACGACAGCCAGGTCCAGACGCTCCTGCCGCACCAGCGACGCAAGCTTTTCGTTCGTCGTCTCCTTGGCCTTGTGAAAAGGGATATCGTGCTGGCGGCAATAGTCCCAGATCACGTTTCGCCACGGGTCATCGGTCGCCGCCGCGCAACCCCCTACCACAAAGCAGAGCTGCACCTTGGGGTGCGCAGTGAGCGCCCGAAGGAGTTCGAGGCCAAGCCCCCAGTTCACCAACGCCGCCACTCGCATGCTACTTCGCCCTCTCCAAAATGGTATCCAGCTCGATCGTCGGGTCACATTCACAACCATGCCGGCACTCGGCGCACCCTTTCAATTCCATGCGCCGACCCGTGGCGTGCAACTCACGGATGACATCCAGTCGCTCGCTCAGCCAAAACTCCTTGATGCTTCCCTCCGCAGCGTTGCCCAGTACGATGTCCTTGGCGTTCCAACCCGTGCAGCACTGCACCTCACCGTTCCAGGCAACCATGATCCGCTCCCAGGGGTACTGGCACACGAAGCCATCCTTGATATGCATCTCCCCAAAAAAATCAATGTAGGGATTGTAGACCATGTAGTCGGAGACAGGAGCCATGAGCCGACAGTACTGATCAGGATCGTGCTTGATGGCTGGCCAGATGGTGCAGACTCTCACCTGGGGAAGGGTGGTCCCGGCTGCCTCGCGCTTGGTGCGCAGGTTTGCCAGACGCTGCCGGCTCTCGGCAAACACTGCGGGACGACGAATCTTTTCATAGGCCTGCTCGACCCCATCAAAGGACACGGCCAGATAGGACAACCCGTTTTCGATGATGCAATCGAGGACCGCATCTTCGAGAAAAAAGGCGTTGGTCAAAAACGATACATTGGGGATGCGTGCCGTGGCATAGGCGATGAACTCCTTGATCCGGGGATGGGTCAGGGGCTCGCCCCGCCAGGAAAGCCTGACCGAGAAGACGTGCTCGCGCTCGCACTCATCGATCAGTTTCTTGA
This sequence comes from Pseudomonadota bacterium, assembly GCA_018822065.1. Lineage (GTDB taxonomy): Bacteria > Desulfobacterota > Desulfovibrionia > Desulfovibrionales > Desulfovibrionaceae > JAHJKV01. Next base: position 543 of record JAHJKV010000485.1, on the reverse strand, counting down.
ACAGCTCAAAATCCATCTGGCCGACGCTTTCCATCTTGTCGTGGAAACACATGGGGCAGTTCATGTTGCAGGTGTTTGCGGTCTCGATGTCCACATGCAGCGGAAAGGGCGAGACCAGGCCATGCTTGGGGCCAAGGTGCCAGTATATCCGGTTGAGCACGTACTGAAAAAAATGCCCCTGGTTGAGAATAAACAACCAACTGCGCTCAGGGCTGTCAAACTGGCGCTGATGGAAATTGATCTCCATTTGCTTGCTGGCCGGAACAATGTCCAGGGCCAGGAACTTCTCAAAAATAACCTGCTGAAACGAATCCTGCTCCGGAAAAAATTCGCGAACACTCCCCATCCACTCCACCAGAGGGAGGCTGAACCCGAGCACAGTACCCTGGTCCTCGGAGGCCTCAAATCCCTGGCACCGGGAAAGATGATCCCAGAAGCCCCGGAACTCGGCATGATCTCGGACGACCGCAGTGGCGGGTGAGTCGAAGGATATCTGCAGTCGCTGTGTCTCAGCGGTTATGATTTCAACTTGTAGCATCTGTT
>JAHJKV010000484.1 GCA_018822065.1 Pseudomonadota bacterium | reverse complement strand
GGCTCTTACTTCGTTGCAACAAACCTGGACATTCTTTCGCGGTCTGGGGCTGATCTTGCATTAAAAAAGTTGCAGGCTTTGTAGTAGCGAAAATCTTCGAGCCAGATTTTGGCGAGTTCTCTGTTTTTCAGGATTTTTCCGGGCAGCGTCAGGGGGGCGCTGAACAGGTCTAGGAGGGGGCCTGCCATGTCGGATGGGTCGCGGAAGCATTCCCAGTCGCAGAGTTTGCAGTCCTGGCCGGTGTCGAGTTTCTTCAGATCCAAATCCCAGAATTTACCTAAGTTGTCCTGGCCGCGATAGCCGCAGGGGTAGGTGTTCATGCCCTTGGCGTCGATGAAGAAGAAGTCGATACCGCCGCGGCAGGGGTAGCCAACGCTCATATCGCCGCCATAACGCTTGATGAGCGTATGGAGGGCGTAACGCGGGGTGAAGATTCTCAACCGCGAGCGGTATTCGGGGATGGTATCGAAGAGCGCCTGGAACAGGATGACCTTTTCTTCCCAGGAAAAGCGGATGAAAAAATCTTCCGAGGTTGCGCCGTAAATGGCGCGGTTCCCTGCATTCTCAGAATCCAGGCTCATGGGATAACAGGCGTTGACAATAGTGAAGCCCAGGTGTTCGGCACTGGAGTAGAAGCGGCTGAAAGCGCGCTTAGCCAGCTGGTATAAACGTTCTTTATCCATCTTGTCGCCTTCACCGGCAAAGATGGTGGACGTGGAATTGCCGCCTGTGTAGCGGTTTATTCCCAGGTTGGCCGAGGGGTAGAGGCCCCTTTCATGGAACAGGGGCAGCGCCTTTTTAATACCTTTGACAATGCCGGACAGCCCCCGGTTTTTCTCGTGGATGTGAGAATCCGCGGAATCCAGGCTGATCCAGAAGGTGTTGACCGGAGTTTCGGCCAGGGTGTCGGCAATGCGTTTGATCTTGTCCGTAAAATTGGCGCTCTCGGAGTTTCGGAAGATGAATCCGTTGGTTCCGGTGCGGATAAAGGGGATGCCTGCTTCGCCCGCATAGGACATGAGCCCGGCAATGTCTTTGAGATAGATGAGCGGTTCGCCGCCGGTAAAGGAGATTGATTGCACGCCGCGCTGGGCCATGGCGTCCAAGGCGCGTTTCACGTCATCCGGGTTCATGGTGTAGCGCTGGGTCTTGTTGTGGGCTTGCATGGAACATTGCACACAGGTAGCGTTGCAGCGGTCCGTATATTGAATCACGGCCTGTCCGGGCAGGCGGCCCCGCATAAGCAAACCTATGGTCTTGCCGTTGAGGACTGGATTTCGTTTGTTCTGCGTTGCACTCAATCTGATATTTCCAGTAGTTACAGTGTGTTGTCTGGGTGCTTGCCTGTCGAGCGAGTTCCTGAAATGCATCAAGATACGTTAGGGAGCGGATTGTTATTCGTTTGCAGCGTAGATTTCCCAGGCCTTGTCAAAAGCCAGGTCTGCGGAACGGCTTTCCATGTACGTGCGGGCGCGTTCGCCCATGTTGCGGAGCTGGTCAGGATCAGCAATGAGTTTGCTGACAACATCGGCCAGCGCCTGGGGATCTTCACCGGGAACTATTGCCCCGGTTTCCCCATCCAGCAGGTTTTCCTGTGGGCCGCCCTGGTCGGTGACCACAACGGGTACCCCGGACGCTTGGGCCTCGAGTATGACCTTGCCAAAGGTATCTGTGGTGGAGGGGAAGATGAATAAATCGCTTGAGGCGTATGCGGCTGACAGTTTTTCGTCCTGGAGCATGCCGGTGAACAGACAGTTGTCGCCGCTGATGTGGTCTACCATTTCCTCGCGGTACGGACCGTCGCCCACGATGACCAGATCAATGTTACTGTGCCGTTGTTTCAAGATGGAAAACGCTTCTTCCAAAATGTGCAGATTTTTTTCCTTGGAGACCCGGCCCACGTAGAGGAGCTTCAGGTCTCCCTTGAGGTTGTAATTCTTGTAAAAACCGTTGCGCTTGGCCGGAGTAAAGCGTTGTGTGTCCACGCCGCGTGGGTAGAAAGTGATTTTTCCAGGTTCAATACCGTGCGATTTCAGTTCCTCGCCCACGGCCTTGGACGGGACATACACCTTGTCCATCTGGTTGTAGAACCAGATCATGAACCGCCACATCATCTCTTCCATGTTGGGGTCATCGGTCAGTTGCAGGGCGTATTGGGGGAAGGCCGTGTGGTAGGTGGAGGCAATGGAGATGCCCAGAATGCGGGCTATGCCTAATCCTGCAAGGCCCACGGGTCCGGGTGTGGCGCAGTGGATGTGGGTGAACTCGTTCTCATAGATGCAAGCAAGCATTTCCAAGAAGGGTGGACAATAGAGCTTGAGATCGGAGTACTCGGGAATGGCGCTGGAACCGATGGGACTGTAGTTCATCACACCCGGACCGTGGTCCTCGTCTATGTCATTGCAGGTTATGACCGTGTATGGTTTTCCCGTGTTTTGGGCCATGCGGACCTGTTCACGGATGGTTTTAGCAACACCGTTGGTGTCGAAAAAGGTATCGGTAAAGTGGGCCATCCTGAAGGGCGGCTTGTCGCCGGAGATATCCAGACCGCGCATGGTTTTGATCCGGGAGAGGGAATTGCGACAGAACGCGCGGTCCTTGGTGAACAGGGAGTAGGCCACAAGGTAGGGGCCGAGAGCGGTGTAGAGCGCGCCGGATGCGGCCAGAGTGCTGAAAAGCTTGAAAATGTTGCCGTTGTCCAGGCTCTGTACAAAGGTCTCCCAGTAGTGGACCAAGGCGTCCCCAGCCACATGGTTGGTGAATGAGAACCAATCATTTTCGAAAAAAGAATGTGTCTTTGGATCGGTTTTGAAACGATTAAGAGCGTTATCGCGAAACACGGTGTTCTCGCGGAATGCGGTTTCCGCCTTGATTCTGAGAAGCTGGGGCACCTCATCGGGGGTGGGGGTAATGCCGGCCAGGACATCCTTATACGTTGAGCGGACCTTGGCAATCACGGAACCCAGCCGGTCCCTTTTGCGCCTGCGTTTGAGCGGCATAAGGGACATGTCCAGGAAGCTCAGGAAGGTGTCCATGTGAGCGCGGCGGCCTAGTTTGTATTTCTGCCGGAAGAATTGGTAGCCAATGGAGTACAGGTTGTGGGCCATGGTTTTGGGCGAGGCGTGGCGGCCATCGGCTTTGGTCCTGTGTTCGGACATGGCCTGGAAAAATTCATCCAGATTTTTAGCGTTTTCCGCAACAGTATGGATGCGGGCGATATTGAGTCCGCTGTGGTCGTCAGAGCCCCCAAAGGAAGATTTTTCCCAGGGAACGTCACCTGCGGGAGTCAGATTATGCTTGCCCGCCAGTTCGCCGATGATTTCTTCGTTGAGCAGGTCCAGGATGGTGAGCAGGCTGGTATCCTGCATGGCGTCGCGGGTGCCGTTGCATTCGAAGTTGGAGAACATGACCAGCAACTGTTCCACATGTTCCAGGGTCAGGCGGTCGTTGACCGCGTATAGTGGATGGGCCACGCCGTGGCAGATGTTGTTTTCGCGCAGGTAGTCGGCGAGATCATAGATGTTCTTGCGGCACTTGGTGATTTCGCGGTGGATTTCTTCGTTGATATCCCAGACCAGCACGTGGATTTTGCAGTGTTCGTATGGAAAATACGTGGTGATCTCTTCGGATACAAAGGTTCCGGGGAGATGTGCGATGGATAGTGCGCCAGAAATAGTGTTGTGGTCGGAAATGGTGACTCTGTCCATGCCCAGTTCGCGGCAACGCTTGTAGATATACGTGGGCTCCACAAAGCTTTCCGGGCAGTTGATTTTGCGCAGCACCCATTGGGAGGGCCTGTCCGAATGTTTTGAATGTACGTGCAGGTCAATCTTCATACCGCACCTCCTTCTATCCTTGCCGAATTATACTCATGACCGGAAGGGAGGAATGTTACCCGGGCCACGCAGGTGGAGCTAATCCGGGTGGGAAAAATCCCGCATCATGCGGCGAGCCTTGGTAACGATGGAACAACATGCTCTCACCAGATAATTCTCAGTATCTTTAGCCGAAACACTGTGACGTTTCCGTTGCATGTAAATAGAATTTTATAAGAATTTGATGTCAAACAAGTTAATAGTGTTTAAAAATAGATGTTTGCGTGGAAAATAAAAGGAACGAAGCAGAAAGAGAAGTGTAGGGGAAGCTGTTTGAAGAGAGATGTACGGGCTAAGAAAATCGAAACCGGACAACAAACAGGTGATATGAATCAAAGAACTCGAACTAAACACAATACATAATATGGACTGCCTTGAAGGGCTCAAGAGTCTATCCGACAACTCAGTAGATTGCTGTGTAACAAGCCCCCCTTACTTTGGACTTAGAGATTATGGATTTGATGATCAGATAGGTCATGAACCCCACTACTCAGACTACATATATAAATTGGTTACAATATTTAGAGAACTTAGAAGAGTACTCAAGTCGGATGGGTCTTTATGGTTAAATCTTGGAGACATTGCTGTCCGGTTGGGAACCGTTGGTATTCGTGGATTTTCGCATGAGCGTTGACCTTTCAGGCAAAGGCCGTTTGATGGACATGTTTGACAGCCCTTTGAAAAAGAAAATGT
>JAHJKV010000483.1 GCA_018822065.1 Pseudomonadota bacterium | reverse complement strand
GGAAGCCCCGGTTTTCTCGGATCACCGGGATGCCGCCTCCGCCGCAGCAGATGACGATGAAATCCTGGTTGATCAAGGTCTTGATCTCGCGTCGTTCCACAATGGTCATGGGCTGGGGGGAGCCCACCACGCGGCGCCAGCCCTTGGCGGTTTCGCGCATGGGGTAGGGGGCGTCGGGCATGGGTTGGCCAGGTTCTGCCAGGACCGGGCCGATGGGTTTGTCCGGGTGTTTCAGGCGGGGGTCGTCGGGCCGGACAACGACGTAGGTGATCAGGCTGACCAGGGGGCGGTGGTCCACCCCGATTTCCATGAGCGCCTCGTCCAGGGTGGATTCGATCATGTAGCCGATCTGGCCCTCGGTCTGGGCTACGAGGATTTCCAGGGGCAGCTTTTCTCCCTGGTCGCACAGTTCCTGCTTGATCAGCAGGTCGCCCACCTGGGGGCCGTTGCCGTGGGTGATGATGATCCGGTGATCGCGTGAGAGCCGGGCGATCTGGCGCACGGGCAGGCGCAGGTTTTCGAACTGCTGGCGGGTGGTCCCGGTTTCGCCCTTGCGGATGAGCGCGTTGCCGCCCAGGGCGATGATCAGCAGGGGCTTGGCTGTCGCGTTCATAGTCTCGTTCATGGAACCTCCCGATTCCGGCGATCTTAGTTGGCAGCTTGCAGGAGACGCAACAGGGTGTTCTCCAGGGTGGGACCATCCGCATGATCCTTGTAGTCGTAGGTCACGCGGACCACAGGCTTGTTGATCTGCATCAGTCGGGTGATGTCTATGGGTGTGCCGGAGACCACCACTTCACAGTCCGTGGCGTTGATGGTTGCCTCCAGGTCGCGCACCTGCTGGTCGGAATAGCCCATGGCCGGGAGCAGGGTGCCGATGTCGGGGTATTTCTCAAAGGTCCGTTTGAGCGTGCCCACCAGGAAGGGGCGGGGATCGACGAGGGCTGAGGCTCCGCACTGCTGGGCCGCGATGGTTCCTGCGCCGAACTGCATCTCGCCATGGGTCAGGGTTGGGCCGTCCTCGATCACCAGGGCGCGTTTGCCCCGGATCAGTTCGGGCTGGTCCGCTGTGACCTCGGAGTCGGCCAGGATGATCTCGGCCTTGGGGTTGCATGTCTCGATGGTGCGGCGCACCTGTTCGACCTTGGCCGGGTCAGCGCTATCCACTTTGTTGATGATGGCCACGTCGCACATGCGCATGTTCGTCTCGCCGGGGTGGTAGGTCAGTTCGTGTCCGGCCCGGTGGGGGTCGAAAACCACGATGTTCACCGTGGGCTTGTAGAAGGGGGTGTCGTTGTTGCCGCCATCCCAGACCACCACGTCCGCCTCCTGCTCGGCCTGCTGCAGAATGAGCCCGTAGTCCACGCCAGCAAAGATCACCGCGCCCATGCGCACGACGGGTTCATATTCCTCCCGTTCCTCGATGGTGCACTGGTAGGTGTCCATGTCTTCCATAGTGGCGAAACGCTGGACTACCTGCTTGGTGAGGTCGCCGTAGGGCATGGGGTGGCGCACGGCAACCACCTTCTTGCCTGTCTTTTGGAGGATGCGCATGACCTGGCGGCTGGTCTGGGACTTGCCGCAGCCGGTGCGCACGGCGCAGACCGAGACCACGGGCTTGTAGGACTCGATCATGGTGTACTGGGCACCGACGATCATGAAGTCCGCGCCCTTGGCCGTGGCGATGGAGGCCTTGTGCATGACCTCGGTGTGGGTGATGTCCGAGTAGGAGAAGACCACTAGGTCCACCTCATGCTCCTCGATGAGCTCGGCGAGCTTGTCGTCGGCCACAATGGGGATGCCCGCGGGATAGGCCTCCCCGCACAGCTCAGAGGGGTAGCATCTGCCGTCGATGTCCGGGATTTGGGTGGCGGTGAAGGCCACGACCTTGTAGCGTTCGTTGTCCCGAAAATAGACATTGAAGTTGTGGAAGTCGCGCCCGGCCGCGCCCATGATGATTACTTTTTCCAGCACGTAAGACTCCTTATTTGCAAAGAATCGGTTTGATTCGATCCAGGGCACAGTCCACCTGTTCAGCGGTGATGACCAGGGGCGGGGCGAAACGGATGATGGTCTCGTGGGTCTCCTTGCAGAGTAACCCGGCAGTCTTGAGCTTTTCGCAATACTGGCGTGCGCCGCCCGCGTCCTTATGAAATTCCACGCCGAGGAGCAGGCCGCGTCCGCGAACTTCCTTGATCTTGGGGTTTGCGATGCTGCGCAGGCCGTCCATGAACCGTTCGCCCATGGCGGCGGCGTTTTCGATGAGTTTTTCCTCCACGAGCACAGCCATGGCCTCGCGGGCCACGGCGCAGGCGAGCGGATTGCCGCCGAAGGTGGAGCCGTGTTCGCCCGGCTTGAGCACGCCGAGTACCTCGGTATTGGAGAGCACGGCGGACACGGGATAGAAGCCGCCGGAAAGCGCCTTGCCGATAAGGGTCAGGTCCGCCTCGATGGCTTCGTGTTCCTCGGCCAGGAGCTTGCCCGTGCGGCCCAGGCCGGTCTGGATTTCATCCAGCACCAGGACGATGTCTTTTTTGGTGCAGATGTCGCGAACTTTTTGCAGGTAGCCAGCCGGGGGAATGACCACGCCAGCCTCGCCCTGGATGGGTTCGAGCATGACGCCCACGGTGTTTTCGGTGATGGCCGCTTCCAGGGCCGCGGCGTCGCCGAACTCCACGATCTTGAAGCCCGGGGTGAAGGGGCCGAACCCGGTGGTAGAGGTGGGGTCCGTTGAGAAGGAGACAATGGTGATGGTCCTGCCATGGAAATTATTGCGGGCTACGATGATCTCGGCCCGGTTTTCGGGCACGCCTTTTTCCTGGTACCCCCATTTGCGCACGGCCTTGATGGCGGTTTCCACGGCCTCGGCCCCGGAGTTCATGGGCAGGACCTTATGGGAATTGGTCAACTCGCACAATTCTTTATAGAGGTGGGCCAACTGGTCGTTGCGGAAGGCGCGGGAGGTCAGGGTGAGTTTTTTGGCCTGCTCGGTCAGGGCTGCCAGGATGCGCGGTTGGCAGTGGCCCTGGTTGACCGCCGAGTAAGCCGAGAGGCAGTCCATGTATCGGTTGCCGTCCACGTCCCAGACGTACACGCCCTCGCCGCGGTTCAGGACCACGTCCAGGGGTTTGTAGTTGTGCGCGCCGTACTGGTTTTCCATGTCGATGTAGTCTTGGGCCTTCATATCTGCTCTCCTTGGAGGTGATTAGCTATTGCGCTGTTTCATGTGGGCGTTGAAGGTGCTGACGTGTTCGCGGGCCAGTTCCTCGGCCATGTCCACGTCACCTTGGGCCACGGCGTGCACCAGGGTTCCCATGTCTGTCAGGTTTTGGGCCAGGTGCCGTTTGCCACGCAGGGCGAAGCGATCCACATCGCCGAGGATGGTCTGGTGGATCATGCGGATGACCGCCAGGAACACGGGGTTGGCCGCGATTTCGGCCAGGGCCACGTGCAGGTTGATGTCTGCCCGGCAGAGTCCGGCCCAGTCGTTGGGGTCGCGGCGGAGCACTTCGGTGGCGTGGGTGACGATGGCCCGGAGGCGGTCGATATCCGTTGGGGTGGCGCGCTCAGCAGCCATGCGGGTGGCCTGGGCCTCGATGGTCTCGCGGAATTCGGCCATGTGGTCGAAGTTGACGTGGTCGAGCTGCATGAGCAGGTTCAGGTTCTCGGTCAGCTTATCCGTGGTGGTGTGGCGGACGAATGCCCCGCCCGAGGCGCCGGGACGGATTTCCACTAGCCCTTTTTCCTCCAGCACCCGCAGGGCCTC
>JAHJKV010000482.1 GCA_018822065.1 Pseudomonadota bacterium | reverse complement strand
ACAGCCGGATCAACCTGGGTGGTGGCGTTGTTATCCATGTAGATGGTGTCCATCACTTGGCCTCCTGAACGACGATGTCCGGGTCCACCTTCTCTCGCAGGGTCTTCTCGATGAAGCCCTCCAGGGTGGCCTTGCTGGACGGACAACTGGAGCACATGCCGCGCAGGGCCACGAAGACCTTTTCCCGGTCGATGTCCACCAGTTCGAGGTCGCCGCCGTCGCGCTGAAGCATGGGCCGGACCTCCTTGTCGATGACCTCCTCGATGAGGCGCATGCGCTGGAGGTTGGTCAGCCCGGCTGCCGGGCTCGGGTCCAGGCCGGGGGCAGGACAGGCCGCCTTCTCGCCCTGGGCCTCGGCCAGGAGCCGCTCCAGGTCCGGGACGCAGTTGCCGCAGCCGCCGCCAGCCTTGGTATAATAGGTCACATCCTCCACGGTCTTCAGGTCGTTCTCCTTGATGGCCCGCAAAATCTGCTCGTCGGTCACCCCGAAGCATTCGCAGATGAGTTCGCCCTCGTGGTGGGCGTGGCCCATGGGCGTGAATTCCTCGCCGCGCCAGGCCTTGATGGCAGCCTCAAGGGCCTCCTGGCCCATGACCGAACAGTGCATCTTCTCGCGCGGCAGACCGCCCAGATATGCAGCGATCTCCTTGTTTGTCAGCTTCTCGGCCTCGGCCACACTCATCCCCGTGACCAGTTCGGTCAGGGCCGAACTGGAGGCAATGGCCGAGGCGCAGCCAAAGGTCTGGAAGGTGGCTTCCTCGATGATCTCGTCATCGTTTATCTTCAAAAAAAGCTTGAGAGCGTCTCCACAGGCCAGGGAGCCCACTTCCCCCACGGCACTGGGGTTTTCCATGGCCCCTGCGTTCCGGGGATTCAGAAAATGCTCCTTCACCTTATCCGTATATTCCCACATGATTCCTCCAACTATGGTTCGATTGGTTTTATATGCCTAAGATCATAGGCACGATACAACCAATGGGCAATGACCTGGATCAAAAAAAACCAAGTCATCCCAAAGCGCCCGGGGCTCAAACAGCCGTGATTACTTCACTGGTTTAGAAATGGAATTAATGTGCCGCAACAACATCTCACGATTAAACGGCTTGGTGATCAATCCGCTGAAACCGACCTCGCGACACTTGACAGCATACTCGTCATAGGCATGGGCCGTGATGGCAAAGATGGGCATGGGCTTCATGTGATGTTCCGACTCGAAACGACGCATGCGTCCACAGGCCTCGAACCCGTCCATGACCGGCATCTCGATGTCCATGAGCACCACATCGAAACCACCCTCGGCAAATCGACGCAGGCCTATCTCTCCGTCATGGGCCACCTCGAAAAGGTGGGGGGTCCCTTTCAGGTAGTAATTGACAAGCAACTGAATGGCTTCGGAGTCCTCCACCAGCAGGATTTTCGCTCCCTGGACGGGCGCGTTGCCCTCCAGGGGTTCACGCCTGCGCTCCGTCTCTTTTTCCGCATGGGAGATGCCACGCCGCAGCAGGGCGGTGAAGGAAAAGGTGGTGCCCATCCCTTCCACAGATTGCACGGAGATCGTGCCGCCCATGAGTTCCACCAGGCTCCGGCTTATGGCCAGCCCGAGACCGGTGCCGCCATATCGACGGGTGGTGGAGGGGTCTGCCTGGGCAAATCGGTCGAAAATATGCTCCAGTTTGTCCGCCGGAACGCCGATACCCGTGTCGGTCACGGCGAAATGCAAGGCGATACGCCCGTCGACGGGTTGATCATCGGCCAGATGAACAGCGACCTCGATCCGCCCCTCAGGGGTGAATTTCACCGCATTGCCCACGAGATTCACCAGCACCTGCCGCAGGTGCAGTTCATCTCCCTTGAGCCAGTGCGGAATGTTCGGGGCGATCTCCCAGTAGAGATTGACGTTTTTCTCCCAGACGGTCAGGTTCATCACGGCCACTGTCTTCTCGATCATGTCATGGAGATCAAAATCGATCTCGGCCAGTTCCAGCCGTCCGGCTTCCACCTTGGAGAGATCAAGGATGTCGCTGATCAGCCGCAACAGCCCGTCGCCGGTCACCCGGAACAGCTCTACCAGTTCAGCCTGCTCACGGTCCAGGCCGACATCCCCCAGCAGGTCCGCCACGCCGAGCATGACGGTCATGGGCGTGCGGATTTCGTGACTCATGCGGGCCAGGAATTCGCTCTTTGCCAGGTTGGCCTCCTCGGCCGAACGCTTGGCTCCGAGCAGTCGCTCCTCAGCCTGGACACGCTGTTCCACCTCGTCCACCAGGGCCGAGTTGGCCAGAGCGAGCATCTGGTTGCGCTGCACGATGAGCCCCACGCTGGCCCCGATGATCGCGAGAAGGAAGCTGATCAGGATGCCGGTCAGGCGAGCACCAGCCACACTGGCAATGAACCTGTTGGCGTTGATGTCCATACCGATGACAGCTACAATATTTCCATCATCCGACTTGACCGGGGCGAGCCCGGAAATCCAGAAACCCCAGCGGTCAGTATATGGTCCCACCAGTTCCGCCTTGCCCTTGGAGAACATGGAGACAAGTTCCTCAGGGGCCTCATCATAGACCTCGCCGGGCAGGACATAGTCCTCCGAAGACGGCGGCTCGGTGTCGAGGAGAAAGACGATCTTGCGGTCGGACATGCGCATGTCCATGAGATAAACGAACCGAAGATCCGGGTTGACGATGCGGATCTTGGTCAACTGGCGCATGAGGCGCTGGTAGGAGGGATTGTCCAGGTCCTCCGGGACAGCGGAAAGAGTTCCAACCTCATCCGGATGCAAGGCGTTGCCCACAGCGGAGACACGCATGAACAACTCCGTGCGCATGGATTCCTCGGCATTCTCGCCCATGATTTCCGTGATGGAAAACCCAAGAAACACAGCCAGTCCGACGGCTGCGATGCCGTATGCGTATGCGAGCTGTCCTCCGCCATATTTAGAGCCCAATGCCCCCTTCGTGACATCCCCTTCCCTCACCTGGCTCTCGAAAGCCATGGACCTGGCAAATGCGGCCACCAGGGCCAGGGAGGCCGCCCCGTAAACAACAATATAAATCTCCTGAGGCAGCGGCGTGAGCAGGGTTTCGGGCGCTTGCAACACCGCCCGGAGCAGAAGATGCAGTGCGGGAACGATGGTCAGACAGGCGGCATAGAAACCGAGCAAGGGGAAAAAGGAAGGGACAAATCCCGTATTCTGCTCGCGTCCCATGGAAAGGGCACCAAAAACAGCCAGTATCCCCGCCAGGGGACCGAGGCCGAGGCTGGTGGTCGCCTCGAACCCGTCCAGGCCAAAGAGGATGGCGCTGGCCGCCGGCATGACCATGAAGGCAGTGGCCACGACATATCCCGTTCCGCGAAGCCTGCCGGACCAGAGAGAGTGCAACCCGAAGAGCGTGAGGAAGAACAGGGAAAGTGCGGAAAAAGAAATGGAGAGGCTGCGCAGGAGGTCGAGTCCCGGTGCGGTTTGCAAAACCAGGTGAAAAACGATGGACAAGGCCTGGGACAAGGCAAAGAGAGACAGCCACAACCAGCGAAATTGTTTCCGCCGTTGCAGGGTATAGCCAGACAGACAGGCCACAAGGAACAGGCACAAGCCATGGATGAAATGGATGTAGTCCAGCCGAGGCGTAATCAGATTCACCATGAGCCCCCTTCAGGTAAACATCGTGCCTTGCCAACCCGCTGCAGGCGACAACACTGTACACCGTTTCCTATCGATAATGACAGAAAAATACAACCGGACATGTCATTTATT
>JAHJKV010000481.1 GCA_018822065.1 Pseudomonadota bacterium | reverse complement strand
GGCAAAACAGGCCGCGCTGACCAGCCCAACATATCCTGTCCCAACGATGCAAACGTTCATATTATTGCAAAACTCCGGCTAAAATCTTCGGGAGAGAGTGCCAACGCCGAACACCATACGCCATGGGCCGGGAAAGGCAAAGACATCCGATACAGTCCAGGCAAGATGGTTGTCAACAAACCCAAACCATGCTTTGTTTTTTGTAACCGAATCCTCACCTCGCCCGCCACGCCCTCTCCACCACTTGCCAACGACCTGGATCAAGCGTAAAAAACGTGCTCCGAAAAACAGATTGGGAGATCGCCATGCCGCAACTTTGCGTGAACATAGACCACGTCGCCACCCTCAGGAACGCCAGAGCGGGCGTCGAGCCCGAACCGATCACCGCCATGGCCATGGCCGAACTGGCCGGAGCCTTCGGCATCATCGTGCACCTGCGCGAAGACCGTCGCCACATCGTCGACCGCGACGTGGTCATGATCCGCGACTGCACCAACACCCGCCTGAACCTTGAAATGGCCGCCACGGAAGAGATGCAGGCCATCGCCCTGGACATCAAACCCGAAACCGTCTGCCTGGTACCGGAAAAGCGCGCCGAACTGACCACCGAGGGAGGCCTGGCCGTGACTGGCCGCGAGGAAGAACTCAAGGCCTACATGCAGCCCCTCTGGGATGCAGGCATCGAGACCTCCCTCTTCGTTGACGCGGATCCGGCCCAGGTGGAAGCCGCAGCTGCCACCGGCACCCAGATCGTTGAGATCCACACCGGCCACTATGCGGACGCCCGCAGCCTGGACACGGTGAAGGCTGAGCTGGGCAAGGTGCTGGCTGGCATCAAGCTGGCCCAGGACCTGGGCCTCAAGGTCAATCTCGGTCACGGTCTCAACTACACCAATATCTTCGCCTTCAAGGACGTTCCCGGCATCATGGAATATTCCATCGGCCACTCCATCATCTCCAGGGCCATCTTCGTGGGCATGGATCGGGCCGTGGGCGACATGCTCGACATCATCCGCACCTTCAAGGACTAAGGGCGAGCCATGATCCGCGGCCTGGGAATCGACCTGGCGGAAATCGCCCGCATCCGGCAGAGCTTCGAGCGCTTCGGCGACCGTTTTGCCCGAAAGGTACTGACAGACAAGGAGCTTGCGGTCATGCGCACCCGGCGCGACCCCGTACCCTACCTGACAGCCCTCTGGGCAGGCAAGGAAGCAGCGGTCAAGGCCCTTGGCACAGGTTTCACAGGCGGGGTCCACCTGAAGACCATTGAGATCATCCACCTGCCCTCGGGCAAGCCAGAGATCGCTTTTTTGGGCGCTGCACTTGAGGTTGCCCGTGCTCTCGGGGTATCATCAGCTTACGTCTCCCTGACCCACGAACGTGGCATGGCCGCCGCCGTGGTGGTCGTCGAAGGTGACTAAGCCAAAGGAGCCACCCATGTTTCATCCCCTGCCCACCCCGGAAGAAATGGCAGCTTGGGACCGCCAGGCCATCAAAGACTTCGGCATCCGGGGCGAGATACTCATGGAAAACGCGGCCCGTGCCGCTGTGGACGCCCTGGGGCGGCGCTTCGGTTCTCTGGCCGGAGCCTCGGTTTTGGTACTTGCCGGGCCGGGCAACAACGGCGGCGACGGCTTTGCCATGGCCCGTCGCCTGTTTGATGCCGGAGCATCGGTCACGGTCCTGCACACCAGACCCAAAAAAAGCTACCGGGGCGAAGCCCGCTATCATCTGGACCTAGCCCGCCGGGCAGGCGTTGCCATGCACCTGCTCTCCCGCTTCGACTTCTCCTGCCTGACCCAGCCAGATATTATCATCGATGCCCTGCTCGGCACCGGCTTTTCCGGGCAACTGCGCGAGGAAAGTCTCAACCTGATCCGGCTGATCAACGAACTGGGTCGCTCCGCCTTTGTCCTGGCCGTGGACATCCCCTCGGGCCTGGACGGACAAACCGGCCTGCCCTGCCCCGAAGCGGTCCGCGCCAATCTCACCACCACCTTCCACGCGGCCAAGCTCGGCCTGGCCATCCCCTGCGCTGCGGCCTACACGGGCATGGTCGAAATATGCGAGATCGGCATCCCCATCCTGATCACGGCCCGGTCCAAGCCGACCCATTTCCTCATCACCCACGACGTCCTGGGGCTCGTGCCTCGGCCAGAGGCCGAGATGCACAAGGGCACCGCCGGGCACGTGCTCGTGGTCGGCGGCTCGCGCGGGCTCACTGGCGCGCCCCACCTGGCGGCCCTGGGAGCCCTGCGGGCCGGGGCCGGGTTGGTAACCATCGCCTGTCCGTCAGGTCTCGAAACCCTGATCAAGGCAGGCTCGCCCGACATCATGACCCTGCCCCTGGGCGATTCGGAGCTGTGGCACCCGGCCATGGCCGGCGAGATTAACCTGCACCTTCCCCGCTTCGATGCCGTGGTTATCGGTCCGGGCCTGGGCCGCTCCCCCGAAGCTGCGGAATTCCTGACCGCCTTCCTGGTAAAACTAACCCTTCCCTGCGTCATCGACGCCGACGCCCTCTACCATCTGGCCCTGATCCCGGCCCTGACCCCGAAACATGCCGTGCTCACGCCCCATCCGGGCGAAATGGGCCGCTTCACGGGCGTAGGGCCGGGAACGGTCCAGTCCGACCGCTTCCGGGCCGCGCGAAACCTGGCCGAGACCACTGGCAGCGTGGCTCTGCTCAAGGGTTCGGGCACGGTGGTGGCCGAACCGGGCGGCACTGCTTATCTCAGTTCCCTGTCCGCCCCGAACTTGGCCGTGGGCGGTTCCGGCGACGTGCTCTCCGGGCTCATCGCCGCCCTGCTGGCCCGCTCGATCTCCCCTTTGCCCGCCGCCTGCCTTGGTGTATATTGGCATGGAGTCGCAGGAAAAATGCTTGAAACCAACTTCCCAGGACGCGGCAATCTGGCCTCCCAGATCGCCGACGCCCTCCCCCTAGCCTTGAAGGAGTATCAATGCGCACAGCAAACGACATCATGACCCATGAGGTCATCACCCTGCCCGAGTCCGCAGAAGTGGCCGAAGCCGCCCAGCTCATGCTGGAAAAGAAGATCAACGGCCTGCCCGTGGTGAACGCGGACCAATCCGTGGTCGGCGTTATCTGCCAATCCGACCTGGTGGCCCAGCAGAAGAAGATCTCCCTGCCCTCGTTCTTCACCCTGCTGGACGGCGTGTTTCCCATGTCCGCCTCTGGCGAACTCGACCGCGAGATAGAAAAGATCTCCGCCCTGACCGTGGCCCAAGCCATGACCCGTCCCCCGGTGACCATCACCCCCGAGACCACTGTGGAGGAAATCGCCACGCTCATGGCCGAGAAGAAGCTCTATACCCTGCCCGTGATCAAGGCTGGCAAGCTCGTCGGGGTCGTGGGCAAGGAAGACATCCTCAGGACCGCCTTCAGCCAGTGATCGTTCAGCTCCAAACGCAGGAAGAAACCCTTGCCTTCGGCCAAAAACTGGGGCAATTGCTGGTGAACACCCGCCCATGGCCGACGATCCTTCTCTTCGGCGACCTTGGTGCGGGCAAGACCACCATGGTCCGTGGTCTGGTCGGAGGGCTGCCTGGATGCGACATGGCCGAGGTGACAAGCCCAAGCTTCAACCTTGTGAACCACTATCCTACCACGCCGCCCGTGGCCCATGTGGACCTGTACCGACTCGATAACCTGGGCCCCGCCGGCCTCGACGACGAGCTGTACGAGGTGCTGGAGGACGAACTGGCCCTTATAGTGGTCGAATGGGCTGAACGTATCCCGGAAGGGGACCAACCCTCGCCCAGCCTGGAACTGCATTGGAGCGTACAAGGGACTTTACGGACGGTGGAAATCCGGGCAAAGGAAAAAGCGCTGCTCGAACAAATCGGGCTGATGATCC
>JAHJKV010000480.1 GCA_018822065.1 Pseudomonadota bacterium | reverse complement strand
TTTTCCCTGAAACCGGAACTGTCTTCTGGTCCGGCGACTTTCTGCATGAGATCATCGACAAGATCGCCTATTGCATTTCCGACGAGGATTCCATGGAGGCTATAGCCTGCATCAACATGGTTCCCTCAAAGGCCGAGGATAAACATATCGAGGTTTGCGGACTCAATGGGCATCAGTTTGCCATGATCCGATTCATCAATGACGACATTCATGATCTGCTGCCTGAAGACGGTGTGCTCATCCAGAAAAAATATCTGGGTGAACTCAAAAAATGGCTCACCGCTGACGAAATTGAATTGAATATCAGCGAAAAGAGGCTTTTCTTCCGCACAGGCGACAAGAGTGAAACCTTCAGTTTACCCCTTTCCTATTACCAGTATCCGAACTATAACAACTTCCTCGCCCGCCTGGGTGATGATGATGTTTCCCGCTTGGTGGCAAACCGGGCCGAGCTGGTCGATGCCCTGGAGCGTATCTCCATCTTCAACACCGACTCCAACCGCTGCACGCACTTCATGCTCGGCAGCGGAGAGCTGGTCCTCTATTCCCAGGGACAGGAGACCGGAACAGCGACGGAATCCATTTCTGCCACATTCAGCGGCAATCTGGAGCGAATCGCGTTTCCTACTAGAAATCTTATCGATATACTTGGGCATTTCAATTCAAAGCAGGTCGAATTCGTTTTGACCGGCGGTGAAGCGCCCAGCGGTATTACCGGGCCGGACGATTCCGAATATCAGACCATCCTCATGCCCATGATGATTCAGGAAGAGACTTATTACACCGAAGAGGACGTTTAATGGCAGACAAACAGTACACAGCCGATTCAATTACCATTCTGGAGGGCCTTTCCGCTGTTCGGAAACGCCCGGCCATGTATATCGGCTCTACAGATTACCGTGGGTTGCACCATTTGGTGTATGAAGTTGTGGACAACTCCATTGACGAGGCTATGGCAGGACATTGTGACCGGATCAAGGTTATCCTGCACATGGACAACTCGGTGACAGTCATCGACAATGGCCGAGGCATCCCGGTGGATATGCACCTCAAGGAGAAGAAACCGGCCCTTGAAGTTGTCATGACCGTGCTGCATGCAGGCGGTAAGTTCGACAACGATTCATACAAGGTTTCCGGTGGACTGCATGGTGTTGGCGTCTCCTGCGTCAACGCTCTTTCCGAGTTTTTGGAGGCAACCGTCAAGCGCAATGGAAAGCTGTATCGCCAGAAATACGAGCGAGGCGTTCCTGTGACTGGTGTCGAGGTTATCGGTGAGTCCAACAGCAACGGAACCTCCATCCGATTCCGTCCTGATGAGGAGATATTCGAGGTCAACCAGTTTGACTATGCCACGCTCAAGAAGCGGATGCAGGAACTGGCCTACCTCAACTCCGGCCTGACCATCGATTTTCTTGATGAGCGCAGCGGCGAGAAGGATTCCTTCTGCTTTGAAGGTGGCATCAAATCCTATGTCGCGGACATGAACACCGGCCTTGGCCAGGTGAACGAAATTATCTTCGGGTCTGGCGAGAGCGACAACACAGTGGTCGAGTTCGCGGTGCAGTATAACACCGGGTACAAGGAGACCATGCTCACCTTTGCCAACAATATCAGGACGATCGAGGGCGGGACACACTTGATCGGTTTCAAGATGGCGCTCACCCGCGCCCTGAATAATTACATTCAGACTGCGGACATTCCAAAGAAACTGGTCCGCAAGGTCAGCGGCGAAGACGTACGCGAGGGACTCACGGCCGTGGTTTCGGTCAAGCTCTCGAACCCGCAGTTTGAGGGTCAGACCAAGACCAAACTCGGCAACTCCGATGTTTCCGGCATCGTCTCTACCCTGGCCTATGAAAAGATGTCCCAACACTTTCAGGAAAATCCCAAGGAAGCGAGGGCTGTTCTGGACAAGGTGGTCGATGCGGCCCGGGCGCGTGATGCGGCCCGAAAGGCCCGGGATCTGGTTCGACGCAAAGGCGCACTTTCGGACAACTCTCTGCCCGGCAAGCTGGCGGACTGCCAGTCCAAAAAACCTGAGGACTCCGAGATATTCATTGTCGAGGGTGACTCCGCAGGTGGCAGTGCCAAACAGGGCCGCGATCCCAAGCATCAGGCCATTCTGCCTCTGCGCGGCAAGATTCTGAACGTGGAGCGGGCCCGTTTCGACAAGATGCTTTCCAACAAGGAAATCCGGGCGATGATCACCGCCTTGGGCGTGGGCATCGGAAACGAGGAAGGAGAAAAGGACTACGACAAGATCCGCTACCACAAGGTGGTGATCATGACCGACGCCGACGTGGATGGCTCGCACATCCGCACCCTGCTTTTGACCTTCTTCTTCCGTCAGTACGAAGAGATGATCCACCGTGGCTATCTCTACATCGCCCAACCGCCGCTCTACCGCGTCCACAAGGGCAAGAAGGAACAGTTCATCAAGGACGATCTGGAACTGAACGAATTCCTGCTCTCCAACTTGACCGGCGACCTGATGATTCGGGCTGCCAATGGTGCCGAGTACAAGGGCAAGGATATGATAAAGCTTATGGACCGGATAGGCTTTGTGCGCGGCAAGGTTGGCGAAGCCCATAACACGGGCCTGGAAGAGCCGTTGTTCCTGGCGCTCCTTGATAGTCCTCTCAAACTCAAGTTCACCTACTTCGAGAAGAACGATCCAGCCGAGTTCGCGGCCATCATGGAAGCTGCCGGATACAAGACCTGGCTGGAAATGGAGCAGGACGAAGAGACCGAGAAGGAACGCACCTTTGTGGCCTTTGAAAACGAAAATGGACTGCGCACCCGACGCCCAATGGAGTTCTTCAACTCCAAGCTCTACAAGACCGCCTACGACACCTGGAATGAACTCAAGGAAGTCAGTGGCGGCTTTAGCTACACCGTGGTGAAAAGCGATAGCCAGCTGGAAGTGGAGGGCATGTTCCAGCTTTTCTCCACCGTGCTGGAAGAGGCGCACCGCGGCTGGCAGATCCAGCGCTACAAAGGTCTGGGCGAGATGAACCCCGAGCAACTCTGGGAGACCACCATGCGTCCGGACAAGCGGACCATGCTGCAGGTAACCATCGCCGACGCGGCTGAAGCAGATAGCATCTTCATGGACCTCATGGGTGAAAACGTCGAGCCCCGCCGTGCGTTTATCGAGAAAAACGCGCTCAGTGTGAACGACCTGGACATCTAAGCTGAACGTTTCAACTGGCGGACTCTCAAGCCAAGACGCGAAAAGGGAGCCCGGGCATATAATCACCCGGCCTTCGGAGGCAGAAAGAAGTGACACAATTTATCAGTATTGAAGAAGAACTTAAAAAATCTTACCTGGAATACTCGCTTTCGGTCATTGTCGGACGAGCGATTCCTGATGTTCGCGACGGGCTCAAACCCGTTCACCGGCGCATTCTCTACGCCATGCACGACTTGGGCAACTCCTACAACCGTGCCTACAAAAAGTCCGCCCGCGTGGTCGGTGACGTCATCGGTAAATACCATCCCCACGGCGACTCGGCCGTATATGATGCCCTGGTGCGCATGGCCCAGGAATTTTCCATGCGCGATCCTCTGGTAGACGGGCAGGGCAACTTCGGTTCCATCGACGGCGACGCCGCAGCGGCCATGCGTTACACCGAAGTGCGCATGACCAGGCTGTGCAGCGAATTCTTGGGCGACATCGACAAGAACACCGTCGATTTCCGCGCCAACTATGACAACTCCATGTCCGAACCCTCGGTGCTGCCCACCAAGGTGCCCAACCTGCTCTTAAACGGCACGGCAGGCATTGCGGTCGGCATGGCCACCAACATTCCCCCCCATAACCTGAGTGAGTTGGTGGAAGGCACTCTCATGGTTCTCAATGACCCGGACACAACCGTGGCCCAGATCATGACCAAGATCAAAGGCCCGGACTTCCCCACGGGTGCCTCGGTCTACGGAGGCCAGGGGCTGACGGATGCCTATACCACGGGACGCGGTTCCATCCGCATCCGAGGAACGGTGAAGACCGAAGAGTTGAAGGGCAACCGCGAAGCCGTGATCATCACCGAGATTCCCTATGCCCTGAACAAGTCGAGCCTGGTGGAGAAGATTGCCGCCTTGATCAACGATCGCAAGATCGAAAATGTCTCCGACCTGCGCGACGAATCAGACCGCACTGGTATCCGCATCGTGCTGGACCTGAAGCGCGGGGCCATCGCGGACATCATCATCAACCAACTCTACAAGTTCACTCCGCTGGAAACCAGCTTTGGCATCAACATGATGGCCGTTGTTGGCAATCGTCCCATGCTGCTGAACATCAAGCAGGTGCTCAGCTATTTCCTGGATCATCGCCGCGAGGTGATCATCCGCCGCACCAAGTTCGACCTGGATAAATCCGAGCGCCGGGCCCATATCCTCGAAGGCTTGAAGATCGCGGTGGACAACATCGACGAAGTGGTCAAGCTCATCCGGGCCAGCGCCGGACCCATCGAGGCCAAGGCCGGGCTCATGGAGCGCTTCGAGCTCTCCGAAATGCAGGCTCAGGCCATCCTGGACATGCGCCTGCAACGCCTGACCGGGTTGGAGCGCGACAAGCTGCAGGCCGAATATGACGAACTCATGGTGCTGATCAAGTACTTGAAATCCATCCTGGAAAACGAAGAGGTGCTCAAGGGCGTCATTCGCGACGAGCTGACGGAGATCAAGAAAATCTACACCACGCCGCGCAAGTCCATCATGCTCGCCGATAATCCGAGCGAGATCAACATCGAGGACCTCATCGCGGATGATGATACCGTCATCACCCTTTCCAAGCGCGGCTACATCAAACGCGTGCCCCTGACCAACTACCAGGCACAGCGCCGGGGCGGGAAGGGCATCGCGGGCCTGCAGACCGGCGACGGTGACTTTGTCCAGAACTTCCTGATGACCACCAATCATCAGACCCTGCTCCTGTTTACCAACATGGGCCGCATGTATCAGCTCAAGGTGCACCAGGTGCCTGAGGGCAGCCGCTATGCCAAGGGCGCCCATATCGCCAACCTGCTTCCCTTGCAGAAGGAAGAATACGTGGCCACGGCCTATTCCACCCGCGAGTTTGACGAAGACCGTTTTCTGTTCTTCGTGACCAAGCGGGGCATGGTCAAGCGTTCGAGCATGGCGCTCTATGGCAACTGTCGCTCCACGGGCATCATTGCCGTGAACCTGAGAGACGGCGACGAGCTCATGAACGTCATGGAAGCGCCCCTGACCTGCCATTGCATGATCATCACCATGCAGGGCACGGCCATTCGTTTCAACATCTCGGACGTGCGGCCCATGGGCCGTTCCACGGCTGGCGTGAAGGGCATCGCCCTGAGGGAGTCGGATGAGGTGGTTGCATCGGTGGTCACGGACGACGAGTCCCGCCAGCAGCTCTTGACCGTGTCCACTGGCGGCTACGGCAAGCGCACCAAGCTCGACCAGTACCGGACCCAGACGCGCGGCGGCAAGGGCATCATCAACATGCGCGTGACCACCAAGACCGGCAATGTGCTCGGTGCGCGAATGGTCAATGCCCAAGACGACATCATGCTGCTCACCTCAGGCAACAAGATCATCCGCATGAAGGTCGGAGAGATCAGCCTGACCCGTGGCCGGGCCACCCAGGGTGTGCGTCTGGTCAAGATGGAAGGGGAAGTGACAGTGGTCGGATTCGACATGATCGATGACAACGCCATGGACAGCGAAAACTAGGTACTCTTCATGCTCTTCACTCGCCTCATCGCCCTGGGACTGCTCGCGGTCATATTGGTTGCTTGCAGCCAGGGCGGAGGCGATACGTCTGATATTAAACCCATTCGCGAGGCGTATGCCAAGGGCTTCTACCTGGAAGCGCGGTCCGGCTATGAACGCTACCTGCAGCTCTACCCCAAGGGCGAATTCCGTCTGGAGGCCTGGGAACGGCTTTTGGAAATTGCCATGAACGTCTCCGGGAACATGGACCAGGCCATCTCGCTCCTGGAGGCCATGATCCTTGAATTCGGCCATGAAAACGAGGCCGCCTGGGACCTGATGAACCGTCTGGCGGATATGTATGAGCAGAACAATCAGCGCACCCAGGCCCTGGCCGCCTTGGAAAAAAGCCTCGATTTTTCCGCCGATGATCCGGGCAAGACCATTGACACCCGGATGCACATGGCCAGGCTTTACCGGACCGAACGGGAGTATGATCTGGCTGTGGACCTGCTCAAGCGGTGTGTGGAGGAGGCGACCGACCCCAAGCTCCGGGCCGAATGTCTCTATGAGGAGGCCCAGACCTACAGCTACATGCAGAGCTGGGGTCAGGCCAAGGAGGTCCTGGAGGTGATCGTCAAGGAGAAGCAGGCCGACGAGGCCATCTATCCCCAGGCCGTCTTTCTCCTGGCCGATGTCTACGAACAGGAACTCAACTACCCCAAGGCCCGCGCACTCTTCGAGTCCATCAAGGAAACCTACCCCAACCCCAAGGTCATCGAGATTCGGTTGCAGAATTTGGGGAAGGACAAGTTGTAGACCTGCGGCCCTGAAAGATTGAAAGCACAACGGCCCGGATATTCCGGGCCGTTGTTTTTGCTCAGGTAGGATTCGATTACGGCCTGAAGATCGCCCCTGTGGCGGCGCTGGTTACCTGTTTGGCGTAGCGGCGCAGGAAGGGGGAGCCGGGGTCTTTGATGACTGGTTTCCAGGTGGCGCGGCGTTTTTCGATCTCGGCTTCGTCCACCAGGAGCGTCAGCTCGCGGCCAGGGATGTCGATTTTGACCTGGTCGCCTTCCATCATCAGGCCGATGAGTCCGCCTTCGGCTGCCTCGGGGCTGACATGGCCGATGGCTGCGCCGCGCGTTCCGCCCGAGAAGCGTCCATCGGTGATGAGCGCCACAGAGCCGTCCAAACCCATGCCGGAGATGCTGGAGGTCGGGGTGAGCATCTCGCGCATGCCTGGGCCGCCCTTGGGGCCTTCGTAGCGGATAACCACCACGTCGCCGGGGTTGATCTTGGCGCCCAGGATGGCGGTGACCGCATCTTCTTCCGAGTCAAACACCCGCGCGTTGCAGGTCTGCTGCATCATCTGGGGCGCGACGGCGGCCTGCTTCACCACGCAGCCGTCCTTGGCCAGGTTGCCTTTCAAGATGGCAATGCCGCCCTGGGCGCTGTAGGGGTTGTCCACGGGCCGGATGACTTCCGGGTTTTTGTTGCCAGCCTGCATGGCCTCCAGGTTCTCGCCCAGAGTGCGGCAGGTGACGGTCAGCGCGTCGAGTTCCAAAGCGCCGATCTTCTTCAACTCGGTCATGACGCCGGGGATGCCGCCCGCCACGTTCAGGTCCTCGATGTGGTGATGACCGGCCGGGGAGAGCTTGCACAGGTTGGGCACGCTGCGGCTGACCTCGTCGAAGATGTCCAGCGTCAGGTCGAGTCCGGCTTCATGGAACACGGCGGGCAGGTGGAGCACGGTGTTGGTGGAGCCGCCCAGGGCCATGTCCATGGCCACGGCGTTCTTGACCGACTTGGCCGTGACGATGTCGCGCGGCTTGATGTCGTTTTTTAAGAGTTCCATGACCTGCATGCCCGTGTTCTTTGCCAGGCGGTAGCGGTCGCTCATGACTGCGGGGATGGTGCCATTGCCGGGCAGGGCCAGGCCGATGGACTCGGAGAGACAGTTCATGGTGTTGGCCGTGAACATGCCGGAGCAGGAGCCGCAGGTGGGACAGGCAGACTGCTCAAGCTCGGTCAGTTCCTCCTCGGTCATGTCGCCGCGGCGCACGCGGCCCACGCCCTCGAACACGGAGATCAGGTCCGTAGGGGAGCCGTGGGTTCCGCCCGCGAGCATGGGCCCGCCCGAGACGATGATGGCCGGGATGTTCAGGCGAAGCATGGCCATGAGCATGCCGGGCACGATCTTGTCGCAGTTGGTGATGCAGACCAGGGCGTCAAAGGGGTGGGCACTGGCCATGATCTCGATGGAGTCGGCGATGATCTCGCGGCTGGGCAGGGAAAATTTCATGCCTGCGTGGTTCATGGCCAGACCGTCGCAGACGCCGATGGCCGGGAACTCCATGGGTACGCCGCCAGCAAGGCGGATGCCGTCCTTCACCTTCTGGGTGATCTGATGCAGGTGCACATGGCCGGGAATGATCTCGTTGGCCGCATTGCACACGCCGATCAGGGGGCGGTTGATCTCGTCCTTGGTCATGCCCGTGGCATAGAGCAGGGAACGGTGCGGAGCCTTTTCCAGGCCGCCGGTCATTTGTTTGCTTCTCATGGGGACCGTCCTGTTACGTTGTATGTTGGCTCTCTCTCGAAAGGAGAGGGTTGATTATTTTCGCACCGCCACAAAGGAACTGAGCATGGCCACCAGGGTGACGATGCCGGCCAGGGCGGTCCATTGCTCAAGGGGTAGGTAGCTGATCTTCAAGTACAGAGGGGCGAAGTTCAGGGTCTCGGCCAGGCGCAGTTGGCCCAGCTTGAGGATGCCGAGGGCCAGGCCGCTGCCGATCATGCCCTGGAGGGCCCCGGCGGCAAGCAGGGGGCCGCGGATATACCAGGGCTTGGCACCCACCAGTGACAAAATTTCAATTTCATCCTGCCGGGTCAAGAGGGAAAGGCGCATAGTGTTGCCCACCACCAGCCCCACCACCAGACCGAGAACCCCGATGATCGGCCACAAGAGGTTGCGCACCAGGGTGATCCAGCCATGGGCCAGGTCGAGTTGGAAAGGATTGTAGTGCACCTCGTCCATGCCGGGCAGGGCTTTGAGCTCCTGCAGGAGACCATTGGCCCAGAGGGTTCCCTCGTCGCCCGGGATGAGCCCAAAGGCGAGAAAGGCGGAGGCGGGCAGGGGATTTTGACCCTGTATCCAGGAAAAGTCCGTGGGTCCGGTCAGGGTCTGGCCTAACTCAACCAGAGCCTGGGACGGAGTGAAGGTCTCAATACTCTTGAGACCCTTGATGCGCGAAAGTCGCTTCCACTGCTGGTCCACGGTCTGTTGCTCCGTGTCGACTTTCCAATAGAGTTGAAACTCCACCTGGCCTCTGGTGCGAAGAAGCTCCTGGTTGACGTTGTGCAGGAGCATGAGAAAGACGCCGGCCAGCACGGCGACCATGGTCACGGCCAGCATGGTGAAAAGGTTGGCCAGAGGGTGGCGGGCCATGTCGCTCATGCCCCGGGCAATGGTGAACAGCAGACGGATCACGGCAGACCCCCATAGAGCTCGATTTCCGTCGGGGGCGAAGCTGTGTCGACAATACGCCCCTGCTCCAGGTGGAGGATGCGTGCCTCGGGCACACGCTCCAGGACCTCGCGGCTGTGGGTGGCCATGATCACCGTGGTGCCATATGTGTAGAACTGTCTAAAAATGTCCATCAAGTGGTCGGTCAAGTCCGCATCAAGGTTGCCGGTGGGTTCGTCGGCCAGGATGAGCTTGGGGTTCACGACCATGGAGCGGGCGATGGCCACTCGCTGCTGCTCGCCGCCGGAGAGACGTTCGCTCTTGATGTAGGCCCGGTCTTCCAGGCCCATGGCCCGGAGAATGCCGCGCACCCGGCGGTCGGACTGGGAGCGGGGCAGCCCGCGCACCTTGAGAGCCAGGGCCACGTTGTCATAGGCCGTGAGGTTCGGCAGGATCTTGAAGTCCTGGAAGACCACGCTGACCCGGCGGCGCAGCTCGGGAATCTGGCTGCGCTTGAGCTTGGTCAGGTCGAACCCGGCCACCGTGGCCCGGCCAAGATCCAGCCTGAGCGCGCCATAGAGCAGGCGCAAGAGAGTGGTCTTGCCCGCGCCGGAATGGCCGGTGAGGAAAAGGAATTCGCCCTTGTTCAGGGCAAAGGAGACATCGTGCAGCGCCCACTGCTGTCCGAATCGTTGGGAGACCCCTTTGAACTCTACCATGAAGGGGGTTGTACCTAGGGGGCGAACGTTTGTAAACGTGGCACTCGGCCCCGGGTGCACATCCGGGTAGCCTAGAGCAGCTTGGTGAGCTTGAAGTCCAGGGCGGATTGCTTGAGGCCCTCTTCGTTGCCCAGCACCACGATGTCGCCGTTTCGGGTCAGCTCGAAGGCTGCTTCGGCAAAATGGCGGAAATCTCCGCTGGTGGTGGTGAGGATTTCTTCGCGGGTCTGCTGCCGCCACTGCCGGGTGATGCCCGTCAGGTAGCGGGTCATGGAAACGAAGCCCTTGGCGTCTGGCAGCATGTAGTCGTCCAGCACGCCGATGGTCCCGATGATTGCCTTTTCGATGTCGTCGTGGCTCAGGGCGGTCTGGCGCAGATAGTCGCCGATCTGGTCAAACAGGGCCACGGTCTTGTCCAGGTTCGGGTCGCGGTAGGAGACAAAGGCCAGGGTGGAACCGAGCCGGTCGAAGAGGCTGAATGCCCCGTAGGCCCCGCCCTGGACCCGCACCCGGTCCCAGAGGAATGAGGTGCGCAGGTAGCGGCTCACGGCCTCGCAGCCGCCGGTAAGGGCCAGGCCGCTGGCGGCCAGGTTCACGCCCTTGCCCACGTAGTTCACCCGCGACGGGGTGGACAGCCCTTCGATCGGGGCGAAGGTTGGAATGGCGCGCACCGTGGCGTCGGCCCCGGAATCGGGCAGGGCGCGGGTCAGGGCGGCGATGCCGGGATTAACGCGCATGAAGTCGTCTTCGTCCGAGGTGATGTTGATGACCAGATTGCCCTTGGAGAAGATGCTGGTGCGGATTTCTTCCAGGTCGGCCAGCACGGAGCCGAAGTCAGTATCCACGCGGATGGCCAGCTCGCGCAGGAAGGCGAGGGCGGTCACGCCGGAGAGCTGTTCTTCGATCCAGCCCGCCTCATGCATGCGCGCCCGGAGCCGGGCCGCCACCAGGGAGTGGCCCGAGGGCACGATGCGCTGTTCAAACCGGGCCTTGGCCTCCAGCACGATCTGCTTGAACCGCTCCTGGTTGTCGAAGCGGCCAAGCATGAGCACTTCGAGCAAAATCTCCACCAGCTCTTCGGCTTGTTCCGCCGTAGCCTTGCCGCGCAGGAAGAGCTTGGCCACGGTGCTGTCGTTGCCAAGGGCCTGGGAGGTGAAGGTCTGGGGGAAGATGCCGCCGGTCTTGCGGGCGATGCGGTTTTGCAGGGAAACATAGTCATGGGTCTCGGTGCCCATTTCCAGCAGGGCCCGGCCAAAGACGGGCACATAGCCCATGAGCCGGTCCGGCAGTCCCTTCAGGTCAAAGCCCACATCCAGGTACATGAGCCCGTTGGTCTCGATGACGTGGAGCAGGGTTTTGGCCTCTCCCTTCCGTAGGCCTCGATGGGGATGGCCCGGTTCTGGCGCGGCAGGTCGTCCACGAGCA
>JAHJKV010000479.1 GCA_018822065.1 Pseudomonadota bacterium | reverse complement strand
GCACCCATCGTGCCCGTCGGCGGCGGTGCCAACCCCCTGGTCCAGTAACAACGGACAGACGGTTATTCCAAAGGCGCGACTCCGGTCGCGCCTTTTTCTATCCCCCAACCCCGCGAAGCAAAACGGGAGTCCAGGGACCCCGCTCCTCTGGCCGCTGGGGACGTTGCGCTTGGGCTTCTGACAGGCTACAGCATGAGGCCATGAGGAAATATCGTAAAATCGGGGTTTGGCAAACGGCGTTTCTTGGGGACGCGGTGTTGACCCTGCCGCTCATCCGGGCGTTGAAAGATGCCTATCCAGAGGCCGAGCTGCATTTTTTCGTGCGCGGTGGGGTGGAACCGCTGTTTGCGCCACACAAGGACCTTGCGTCGGTGACCGGGTTCTACAAGCGCTCAGGTCAGAAGTCCCTTCGTGCCGCCCAGCGGTTTGGCCGGGAGATCGGCTCCCGGGGCTTCGACCTCTGGGTCTCGACCCATGCCAGCCTGCGCAGCGCCCTAGTCGCGCGCTCCACGGCCATCCCTGAACGCATCGGATATGACGCTCCCTGGTTCAACAAATTGGCCTATACCCATGCTGTTGCCCGGCGTTTTTCCGAACTTGAGGAAATCGAACGGCTGATGCAGCTGGCGATTCCCTTGGGCATTGAAGGGGAAGTCCCCTGGCCGGAGCTGGACTTGGCCCCGGCGGCCATCGATGCGGCGCAAAGTTTTTTTGAGGGGCTCGACCGTCTTCGGCCCGGCGCTCCGGTTCTGGGGGTGCATCCCGGTTCCACCTGGCCTACCAAGAAATGGCCCCTCGGATCTTTCGCCGAAATCCTTCGACGAGCGGTCGAGTCTGGGGCAACCGTGGCCGTGTTTGGCGGACCGGGCGAGGAGGCGGATGCAGCCGAGGTGATCCGTTTGTCCGGCATGGGTGACCTTCCCCAGGTCGTGGATCTTTCCGGCATGCTCGATCTGCCCACCCTGGCAGCGTATATCAAGCGTCTTACGGTCTATCTGACCAACGATTCCGGGCCAATGCACCTGGCCTGGATACAGCGCACTCCGACCGTGGCCGTGTTTGGCCCAACGGTGCGCGAACTCGGGTTTTTCCCGCGCGGCGAAACCGCCACGGTCATGGAAGTGGCCGACCTCGACTGTCGCCCCTGCGGCCTGCACGGCCCGAAGCGTTGCCCGAAAGGGCATCATGACTGCATGATGCAGCTCACGCCGGACATGGTGTGGGGGGTGCTGCAAAAAAAGCTGTGCAAGTGATTGTCACGTTCGGTTCTGCCTTGGTCCCCATGCGGGTTTTCGTTGTTGTGCGAGGCTGAACTGGGTATGATACGCCGAGTGCCGCTTTCGAAGATCATTTGAGCAAGGCTCAAGCGAGTCGCGTCCATTCCACCCATCGGAGGAAACATGAAATACATTCTCTTCAAGGATTTTTCCGGAAATTCGGTCCCGGTGATCTTTCCCGGTAGGGTGAAGTTTGACGAGATGAGGGAGCAGATTCCCTATTCCGAGGCTGTAAGCGCCGGGTTTGTGCGCTTGGTGGACGGCCATGTGGTCTGCCACGGCGAAGCCCGCGAACTGGGCATGACCGTCCGCGCCCAGGACGCCGAAATCATCACCTCCAATCTCTCCCAGGACGACTAAACGGGAGCCCAGAGGGGCCCGCCCTTTGGCCGCCGGAGGCTCATAAACATCATCCGGGCTTCACACGAATGAGCGCGGCTACCTGCAGGTAGCCGCGCTCATTCGTGAAATAAAATGGAAGCGGGAGAGGAGCCTCCGGAATCCAGAGGAGCAAGGTCCCTCTGAATTTCCGTTCTAATCGTATTTGACGGCGGAGAATTGCATCAGGTGGTCCCAGGAGTGTTCGGCGATGATGCGCCGAACTGTGCCGGTCTTGCCGCGCATGACCAGGGAGTGGGTGGTGGCACCGCGTCCGCTGAAACGCACGGCGGGCATAAAGGTGCCGCCGGAGAGGCCGGTTGCCGCGAAGAAGACATCGTCGCTACGCACCAGATCGGCAGCGGTGTAGATGCGAGAGAGATCTTGGCCAGCTTCTGCCAAGGCTTTTTTTTCATTGTCCAGCTGTGGGTCGAATTTTGCGAAGAACTCGCCGCCCATGATCCGGATGGCGCAGGCCGAGAGCACAGCCTCAGGGGTGCCGCCGGTTCCCATCATCATGTCTACCTCGCTGGTGGGGTCCACCGCCATCAGGGAGCCGTTCACGTCGCCGTCGGTATGCAACTGGATACGGGCACCGGCCTTGCGTATCTCGGCGATGAGCTCACGGTGGCGAGGCTTGTCGAGCACGAAGACGACCAGGTCGTCCACGTCCTTGTTCAGGGCCTTGGCTACCTTCCGGAGGTTGTCGGCCACGGGTGCGTCGATGTCCACGACGGTTTTGGCCTGGGCAGGGACCACAAGTTTTCGCATGTAGAAGCTGGGGCCGGGGTCAAGCATGCTGCCTGCCGGGGCCACGCCGATGACGGCAATGGCGTTGGGCCGGCCATAGGCGAGCAGATTGGTGCCCTCCACAGGGTCGACGGCCACATCCATTTTCGGTCCATTGCCGGTGCCCACCTTTTCGCCGTTATACAGCATGGGGGCCTCGTCTTTCTCCCCCTCGCCGATGACGATCTCGCCTTCGAAGTCGATGGAGTTGAAGCTCAGACGCATAGCATCAACGGCAGCCTGGTCGCCGCCATTCTTGTCGCCGCGGCCAAGCCAGCGGGCAGCGGCCAGGGCGGCGGCTTCAGTGACACGGACCAGGTCCAGGGCCAGATTATGGGACGGAACTTCCATCAACATTTCCTCCGCTTGCGAAAATCCAAGGGGCTAAGCCGTCCCGTTTCTGGATTTCAGATGTGAAGGTCCGCCGGTCGAGAGGCGAACCGTGGATATGAATGCTAGTATTTTGCCTTGATCAACGCGGCCAGTTTTTCGGCGGTGAAGCCGTATTTTTCGGCCAGCAGGTTGGCCGGGGCAGAATGTCCGAAGTGGTCGATGCCGTGAACCAGGCCGTCCATGCCCACATATTTGTACCACAGCTCCGGCCGTCCGGCCTCCACGGCTACGCGCTTGGCGACCTTGGGCAGCAGGACCGAGTCCTTGTAGGCCTGGTCCTGACGTTCGAAGAGGTTCATGCTCGGCATGGACACGATGCGAATCTTGTATTCCGGCAGGAGCTTGGCCGTGTCCATGGCCAGGGATACCTCGGAGCCGGAGGCGAGCATGACCATGTCGGGCTCGCCCTCGGTGTCCACCAGCACATAGCCGCCGCGTTTCACGCCCTCGGTCATGTTCGTGTAGACGGCAGGGTCGAGGGTGGGCAGGCCCTGGCGGGTGAGGTGGATGAAGGCCGGGCTTTTATCTTGGGTCAGGAAGGCATCCAGGCAGAGACGGGTCTCGGTGGCCTCGGCCGGGCGCAGGTCCAAGGAGTTGGGGATGAGCCGCAGGGCGGAAACGTGTTCGATGGGCTGGTGTGTGGGGCCGTCTTCTCCGAGGTAGAAGGAGTCGTGGGTGAAGACATAGAGCACCGGCAGTTCCTGCAGGGCGGACATGCGGCAGGCGTTACGGCAATAGTCCGAGAAGGTCAGGAAGGTGGCACCGAAGGAGATGATGCCGCCGTGCAGAGCCAGGCCGTTCATGATTGTGGCCATGGGGAACTCGCGTACGCCCACGGAGAGGTTGCGGCCAGCAAAGGAGTCTACGGCGAAGTTGCCGGTATGCTCACGGAAGGCGACGGTGACGTTGGAGGGGTCGAGGTCTGCCGAGCCGCCCATGAGGGTGGGCAACTGGTCCATGATCTCGGCCAGGCAGAGTCCCCAGGCTTTGCGGGTGGCCATCTTGTCGCCCGGTTTGAAGTCTGGGAAGGTGAGCTTGAGTTCGCTGCGCGGGGTGGTCACGGCCTTCCACATGGCGGCGAAGTCGGCGTTTGATTGGGTTTTTTCCACCAGGGCCTGCCGCCAGGCTTCTGCCTTTGCCTTGAGGGCGGGTTGGCGGACGCGGAAGTGGGCCTGGGCGGCTTCGGGCATCTGGAAGAATGCTTCGGGGTCGAGGCCCCATTTCTTCTTGGAAGCGGCGATTTCCTCAGGGGGCAGGGGCGCGCCGTGGGTTTCGTGGTCGCCTTCGCGATTGGCCGTGCCCTTGGCCATGGTGGTGTGGCCGATGATCAGGGTCGGGCGGTCGGTTTCGAGCTGGGCGCTCTTGATGGCCTCAGCAATGGCGGCCCGGTCGTGGCCGTCCACCTCGATGACCTGCCAGCAGAAGGCCTCGTAGGCCTGCTTGTAGTCGGTGCAGTCCACACGGCTGGTGGGTCCGGCGATTTGGACCTTGTTGGAGTCGTAGAAGGCGATGAGCTTGCCGAGTTTCCAGCGCCCGGCCAGGGTGGCGGTTCCCATGGAGATGGGTTCTTGCATGTCGCCATCGCTGGCGAGCACGTAAGTGTAGTGGTCGATGATGTCCTCGCCCAGCTTCTCGCGCAGGAAGGCCTCGGCAGCTGCAAAGCCCACGGACATGGCAAAGCCTTGGCCCAGCGGTCCAGTGGTGGCCTCGACGCCGGGGGTCAGGTCCGACTCGGGGTGGCCGGGGGTGAGGGAGCCGAACTGGCGGAACTGCTCGATCTCCGCCATGGGCAGGAAGCCCTGCAGGTTGAGCAGGGAGTAGAGCAACATGGATTCATGACCGGCTGAAAGGATGAAGCGGTCCCGATTGAACCAGGTGGTGTCGGTGGGGTCGTAGTTCAGGAAGTCCTTGAAGAGGACGGTGGCAAAGTCGGCCGAGGACATGGCACCGCCGGGGTGGCCGGAATTGGCCTTGCGGGTGGCGTCCATGACGAGCCCTTTGATGGTATCGACAACCAGCTGGTCTTTGTCGAGGTCGGACATGTTGAGATTCTCCCTTCAATAAATGAAATTATTCTTCGAAAAGGTTGATGCGCTTCAGGTGGCGGTCGCCCTCAAACTCGGTCACGAGGAAGAGGTCCACGATCTCGGCGGCCACGCCAGGACCGGTGACGCGTTCGCCCAGGCAGAGCACATTGGCGTCATTGTGGGCGCGGGTCATGCGGGTGGTGTAGGCATCGGTGCACACTGCGGCGCGGATACCCTTGATCCGGTTGGCGGCCATGGACATGCCTATGCCGGTGCCGCAGATCAGGATGCCGCAGGAACCAGGATCTGCAAGAACGGCCTGGCTCACGGCCTGGGCAAAGACCGGGTAATCGCAGGATGCAGTGGTGAAAGCTCCCTTGTCCACCACCACAGAAGCGTTTTTGAGCTGGGCGATGATGAGTTCTTTCAGGGAAAATCCACCATGATCCGATCCTATATATATTTTTTTAAACATATATTCCCTCGCTATGATTCGATGTTGGCTGTTTCGGCCTGTTTCGGGCTGTGCTCCTCGGGCAAGGGGCCGTCAATCGGCGAATGCCCCTGACGGCTGCGCAGGGTGTTGACGCGCTGTATTCGCCGAGCTTCCAACTCGTTTTCCAGGGTCGCGATCTCTTCTTTCAGGAAGGAAATCTGTTTGTGGCACAACTTTTTTTCTTCTGCCTGCGCGTCGGGAGCCGCAGCCAAGTGTCCGAGCCGGGTGTATTCTTCATCAAGCCGTTTTGCAAGTCTGGAAACCTCGAACCGGCGCAGCAGCGCATAGCCGAGCCAACGCATTTCCGAGGCATAGACCTGGAGTCCAAGGCGCAGGATTTCCAGAAGTTCGGTGAAATTGTCACGTGGCCTTCGGGCGGGCATTCGGGCGGTGTCGTTCGTCTGGTCGCTCATGGGGTGTCCTCCACCTCGACGGCCTGCCCGGT
>JAHJKV010000478.1 GCA_018822065.1 Pseudomonadota bacterium | reverse complement strand
TTCCTATAATATTAGTAAAAAATAAAAATATGCGCAAAAAATAAACATGTATTTTGAGTTAAATGGAGATAATAGGAATTCCTTGCTGTGGAAAACTTTTAAACAGTAAGTTGAAAGTTTACTTGGGGTCCAGCAGAAAGCCTTGTGACCTGCCTGTTACATACCGATTTGGGAAAATAGGCGCAAAGCCTTGAAATCTTAAAAGCATAATATAAACAACAAGTTGTCCTGTCGATAAGTCGGAGCCTGAGCCGGGCAAGGATGACCTCTGTTCTCGTTGGCCGAAAGCTGTGGTTGGACTACAAACTGTTCCATCATGACTGACGCCTGGAAACGCATCCTCGAATCCCTCTCCAAGAGCCTGAACCCTGGGCTCTATACCATCTGGATCAAGCCGCTGGATGCAATCTGCGAGAACGGACGTCTCGTCCTTTTTGCTCCCAACGACTTCGTGGCCTCCTGGGTGCGCGAACGACTCATGAATGTCATCCGCGATGCCGCCATGCAGATCATGGGCTATGAGCCGGAAATCTCAGTGAAGGTGAAGCGCGCCGAACAGACCGACGACACCAAGGCCGAGGCCGCTGTGGCAAACCACGCCCAGGCCAAGCCCCGGCGGGCCGCCGAGCAGATGGGCCTGCCCATCGTCCAGGTGCCCCGGCCCATGATGACCTACAACTGGCGTTTCCGGTTCCGAGACTTCGTGGTCGGCCCCTCCAATGAGCTGGCTGCCGCGGCCTCCAAGGGCATCTGCTCCGAATCCCTGCCCGGAGACCGGCTCTTCCTCACTGCCGGTCCTGGCCTCGGCAAGACGCATCTGCTCCAGTCCATCGGCCATCGACTCTCCCAGCATTCCAATCGCGACAGGGTGGCCATCGCCTGCATGACTGCTGAGGAATTTGCCACGCGTTTCGTGCTGGCCATGCGGGCCAAGGAATTGACCCGCTTCAAAGCAGAGCTGCGCGAGTCCGTCGATGTGCTGCTGCTCGAAGACGTCCAGTTCTTCCAGGGCAAGGAAAAAATGCAGGATGAACTCCTCGGCACCCTCGACGCCCTCCAGGCACGAGGCTGCAAGGTGGTGCTCTCCAGCTCCTATCTGCCCCGCGAGCTTTCCAACCTTGACCCGCAGCTTGTCTCCCGCTTCTGTTCCGGTTTCATGGCTGGCATCGAGCGACCGGACTTCGAAACCCGTCGGCGCATCGTGGAGAACAAGGCCCTGGTGCACGGAGTGAGCGTTCCCGGTCCGGTGATTGAGCTCCTGGCCGAGCGCATCACCACGGACATCCGCCAGTTGGAGAGCTGCCTCAACAACCTGGTGCTCAAGGCCCGGCTACTGGGGCGGCAGGTGAACATGGATCTGGCCTGGAATGTGCTCCAGAGCTTCTCTCAGACCGACGCACGGCCTGACTTTGAACGCATCGTCAGCTTCATCTGCAATGTCTACGGTCTCTCTGCCAAAGAGCTGATGTCCAAGAGCCGCAAAGCCCAGATTGTCCTGGCTCGCAATACTGCTTTCTTCCTCATCCGGCAGCATACCGAGATGTCCCTGGCCGCCATCGGCCGCAAGCTCAACCGTCGCCACTCCACCGTGATCAAGGGTATCACCAAGATCGAACGGGAAATCTCTCAGCAGACTCCCCTTGGCCGTCAGGTCGAGCGCACCATCGAACGCCTCACCACCTAGCTGATCCGTCCTGGCCCTGACTTCCGCGACGCCCGGCTTGGTGCTGGGGCGTTCGTTTGTGTTGTGGTTTGGGGGTGGGTGCGGACTTGGGATATTTTAGGGCTATCTTTTGGTGCCCCAGCCCCCGCCGCCGGGGGTGTCGATGCGCAGGCGGTCGCCGGGGTGGAGGCGGGTGTGGAATTTGGCGGGCATGGGTTCTTCCTGGCCGTTTCGGATGACCGTGTTCCTGCCGGGCTGGCCGGGTTGACCTCCTGCGAGGCCGTAGGGGCGGCTCTGGCGTCGTTCCGAGAGCAGGGTGACCTCGGCTTCGGCCTGGAGTTCCATCTCGCGGGTGAGGCCGTTTCCGCCGGTTTGGGCCCCGATTCCGCCTGAGTCGGGGCGGATCTCCAGGCGGGTCACCCGGAAGGGGTAGGCGTATTCCAGTGCCTCCACGGGGGTATTCAGGGTGTTGGTCATGTGGGAGTGGATGGCGGATTCGCCGGGAGTGGTGGCGTTGGCCCCCATGCCTCCTGCCAGGGTCTCGTAGTAGGCAAAGGGAAGGCCGCTTCTCGGGTCCACGCCCCCGATGGTCAGGTTGTTCATGGTCCCCTGGCTGGCCGCTGGGATGGCCTGGGGCAGGGCCTGGGCCAGGGCACCGAGGACCACGTCCACCACCCGCTGGGAGGTTTCCACGTTGCCCCCGGCCACGGCTGCCGGGAAGCGGGCGTCCAGGATGGAGCCCGTGCGCGTGAGCACCTCGATGGGGCGAAGTAGCCCGGCATTGGTAGGGGGGGCGCCCGTGGCGATGGCCCGGAAGGCATAGAGCACGGCGGAGAGGGTGATGGCCCGCACCGCGTTCACCGACCCGGTCACCTGGTCCGCGCTTTCGGAGAAATCGAGCCGGGCGGTGTCGCCAGCCAGGGTCAGGCTCAGCCGGATGGGGATATTTGTGGTTCCCTGTCCGTCCGAATCCAGCCGGTCCTCGAAGTGGAACTGGCCGTCGGGCAGACCGCTCAGGGTGGCCCGCATCAGGGTTTCGGCATAGTCCATCAGGGCGGCGGCAGCGTCACGCACGGTTTCCAGTCCATATTTTTCCAGCAACTCGGTCATGCGTCGCACACCGATGGCATTGGCGTTGAACTGGGCCGCGAAATCGCCCTCGCGTTCCTGGGGGGTGCGCACATTGGCCAGCACCAAGCCCAGGAGTTCTGCGTTGACGGTCCCGGCTCGGATGATCT
>JAHJKV010000477.1 GCA_018822065.1 Pseudomonadota bacterium | reverse complement strand
ATCGATAAAATTGTGCCCGCCCTGCACGTTGCGGACGGCATCATAAATCTTATTAAACTTCTTCAGGGCCAAAAGCCGCGACAGAGGTCGTTTCATTACCGCAAAAAGCGCCCGCCTGAACGGATCATGAAACGGCTGTTCGAGCTTGAAAAGAGCATCGTGCTCGAATCTCTGTACGTCTTCCATTCCTCGTGAACTCCTGTTGCAGTGCTGAATGCGTATTTATAGCACAAAACCGTCACCTCCGTAAACGGGAAGGTGGCGGTCTTAATGTAAGTGATCACTCACAACCAACCGTACACATTTGATATTATAAAACGATCAACCGCAGGTGACGGGCGCACGAAGAAGAGGTGACAAAATATCGTCGCATGAAACGACTGCCTTGGCTCATTGCACGGGCTGGGCAGACTGGCGGATGGTCCAATGTGACCGGGGCAGGGGCAGGCAGACGGCGCGGGTGGCCTCGTCTGTGCACATGAACAGCCCCCCGGTCTTTTCCTCCCAGAACACGTGGTCCACGAACAGGGCCATGGCCTCGCGAACGGTGATCTTGGCCGAGTCCACGGCAGGCATGTACTGGTCGATGACCGACTGGGCGGCGCGCTTCACCAGCTTTGCCCCCTGGGGAGTGATCGCCACGTCCTGATAGTCGAGTTCATGCAAAACCATCCCCTTGGCCTTGACGGGCTCCGGGGTACGCAGATCCTGGCTACAATCCTTGGGGGGTGCCTGTTGGGTGCGGTCGAACAGCTTGAACATGGACGGCTCCTTGTGCCTGGGGGGAGGTTTGTTCCTCTCCGCCCTGTTCGATTTCATTTGCAAAAACTGCACCGCCAAAGCAAAAAGCAAACCGACCTCTGGACAGTGGCGGCCAGTCCCGGCATAATCACGATGCTGTTCGCACCCTGAAATCGGAGCTCCCCCATGAAACGCACCAGTGGCGTCCTCCTGCACTTCACCTCCCTGTCCACGAACTACGGCATTGGAGACCTTGGGCCCGAAGCACACAGGTTTGCAGAATTTTTGGCAAAGTCCCGCCAGCGCCACTGGCAGGTGCTCCCGGTGGGCCCCACCTCCACCTTCATCGGCAACTCGCCCTACTCCAGTTCCTCCGCCTTTGGCGGAAACATCCTGCTCATCAGCCCCGAAGCCCTGCACCATCAGGGCTTGCTCACCGCCGCAGAACTGAAAAAAGCGGCACTCCCCACAGGGCCGCAGGTGGATTTCGCCGCCGTGACCCGGGCCAAGCTGCGCATGCTGCGACAGATTTTTGACCGCCACAAGGAACACCTGCTGGAAGACGAACGCTTCACTACCTTCCTGAAGGTCAACGCCATGTGGATTTCGGACCTCGCCTTTTTCATGGCCGTGAAGGAAAAACTCGGCGGCCTGCCCTGGTTCGAGTGGCCCGCGCCGCTCAAAAACCGCGAGGATAACGCCCTGGCCAAAACAGGAGCCGAGCTGGCCGAACCGATCCTCTTCCACAAGTTCTGCCAATATCTCTTCTTCTCCCAACTCAGCGAGCTCCGGGCCCGGATGAAGGAACTGGGGGTCACCCTCATCGGCGATGCCCCCATCTACGTCACCCATGATTCCCCCGATGTCTGGTGCAATCGCCGCCTGTTCAAACTCGACCCCAAGGGCCTGCCTGTAGGTGTGGCCGGGGTGCCGCCCGACTATTTCTCAAAGACCGGCCAGCGCTGGGGCAACCCGGTCTTTGACTGGCGGGCCAACAAGGACGAAGGCTTTGGCTGGTGGATTTCCCGGCTGCGCCACAATTTCGGTCTCTTCGACCAGGTGCGCCTCGACCATTTCCGGGCCTTTGCCGCCTACTGGGAAGTACCGGCCACGGAGGCGACCGCCATGCATGGCCGCTGGGTGCGCACCCCGGGCCATGAACTGCTCCAGGCCGTGCTCGACGCCCATGGCACGCTTCCGATCATCGCCGAAGACTTAGGGATCATCACCCAGGACGTTGTGGACCTGCGCAAGCATTTCGGCCTGCCCGGCATGCGCGTGCTCCAATTCGCCTTCTCGGCCAATCTCGCAGCAGACACCAATGCTCCCCACCATCATGAGAAAGACTCCGTGGTCTACGTGGGCACCCACGACAACAACACCACCTTGGGCTGGCTGGCCCAGGAACTCGACAACGAGTCCAAAATTCGGGTCGGTCGCTACATCGGCCGCACCCCCGACCCCACGAACCTCCCCTGGGCCATGATCGAGTTGGCCATGAAATCCACGGCCTCCCAGGCCATCGTCACCGCCCAGGATATCCTCGGTCTCGGTGCCGAGGCGCGCATCAACACACCGGGCGAACGCGACAACAACTGGACCTGGCGTCTCACCCCGGAACAGACGGACACCCTTGAAACCACCGTGGCCGACAAGCTGGCCGACCTGGTCATCTTTTATGGACGTGAGGAAACCATGGTCCTCTACGACGAACTCCCAGAAACCCCGGCGGACTACTAGCCCGTCGACATGGAGGACAGACCTATCACAAGACATGACCCGTCAGGCTCCTGGGGCCTCCGACAGCCAGAGGAGCGAGGCCCCTCTGGGCTCCCGTTCAGCTTCGCGCCGTTTCTCCCTGGTGCCGCAAAGACTCCCCCACGACGCTGACACAACCAATCAAGTTCCTCCCTCCTCCTTATTTCGCCCTCCCCCTCCATCTTCATTTTTTTCGCAAAAAACTTGCCCCCCCCGGCTTGACAGGTTGCACCTCATGTTTATTTCTTCACGCAGCACCGCACGAGAAGCGATGCGGTTTGCCTTATTACCGGCAAGATGGTAGCCAGACGCTCCATCACAGGCTGGATATAAAAACACTATAATCCTAAGATAGTTGGAGGAATGAGGAATGAAACTGAAACCT
>JAHJKV010000476.1 GCA_018822065.1 Pseudomonadota bacterium | reverse complement strand
GTGTCGGTTGCCCAGGTGACGGGACATTTCCGGCGCCGCCAGGGCGATCAGGCCGACCGGGCCGACCACGGCAACGGCCAACGCCGTGCTCTATGTCCAGGCCGAGCCCGTGTTTGTGGACCTTGAGAGCCTGGACGTACCGCATATGAGCCTGGAAAAGGCCCGCCGGTCGATCACTCTTAGAACCAAGGCGATCATCATCATGCACTATGGCGGCTATCTCATGGACATGCCTGCTTGGCGTGAACTTGCGGATGCCCACGGTCTCATCCTGATCGAGGATGCGGCCCATGCCCCGGGCCTCAAGGGCGTAGGCTCCTATAGCCATGCCGCCGCCTTCAGCTTCTATTCGAACAAGAACATGACTTCGGGCGAGGGCGGCATGCTGCTCGTCCACGATCCGGCCACGGAAAAGAGGCTTCGGTTGCTTAGGTCCCACGGTATGACCACCACGACCCTGGAGCGGGACCAGGGGCATGCGTTTGAGTATGATGTGGTGGAACTTGGTTTCAACTACCGTATGGATGAACTCCGTGCGGCTGTCGGGCTGGTACAACTGGAGGCGCTTTCCCGGCGTAACCGGCGGCGCAAGGAACTTTCAGCCCGTTATCGAGCTGTGTTTTCCCAGGAGGACAGGATTTTCATTCCGTTCTCCGATGAGTGGCAGCATTGCGGGCACATCATGCCCGTGCTGTTGCCGGAGGGGGCATATCGTCCGGATGTCATGGCTAGCCTTCGGGAACGAGGCGTGCAGAGCAGTGTCCATTATCGTCCGATTCACACCCTGACCCAGTACCGCAGGCGTTCTTCCGTGCTGGTGTGCCTGCCGCTGACCGAGGACTTTGGCAACCGGGTGCTGACGATTCCGCTGCACCCCGACATGGTTGACGAGGATGTGGACTATGTTGCTGCAAACCTGATTTCAATCCTCAACGCGCACTTGGTCTAGCACGGCACGTCTATGGACTCATACAACATCGACAGTCATAAAATTCACTATCACCCGGAACGGCTTGCCGCCTGGCAGCGGGGCGAGATCGTGGCGCCGATCTACCTGGAAATTTCTCCCAGCGGCGCATGCAACTGTCGGTGCAAATTTTGCGGCATGGATTTCATTGGCTATAAAAAGCGGTTTTGGGATACGGACCTGCTCAAGGGCCGGGTGGCCCGCATGGGTGCCCTCGGGCTGAAGAGCATCATGTATGCTGGCGAGGGCGAGCCTTTCCTGCACCCGGAGCTTGCAGACATCATCGTGCACACCCAGGAGCGCGGCGTGGATGTGGCCATCACCACCAATGCCATCGTCATGCAGCCCGCAATCAGCGAGCAGATTCTGGGTCACGTGAGCTGGATCAAAGCCAGCGTCAACGCGGGGTCATCGGAGACCTATGCCACGGTGCACGGTGTTGATGGAAAAAAATTTAGCGACGCGATCAAAAATCTGGAACAGGCCGCCCAGATTCGTAGCCGGAAGGGACATCGTTGCACCCTGGGCATGCAGATGGTCCTCTTGCCTGAAAATGTGCAGGAGGCTGTGCCGCTTGCCGAAATGGCAAAAAATATCGGCATGGACTACCTGGTCATCAAGCCGTATTCGCAGCACCCCTTAAGTGGCAACCGGGACTACGAGGGTCTGCGCTATTCCGATCTTTTGGAAATGGAAGAGCGTCTGGCAGCCTTGAACACCGAGAGGTTCAAGGTGATTTTTCGCAGTGCGACCATGCGCAAACTGGAAGCCGAGGAACGTTCCTTCAAACATTGCCTCGGGCTACCCTTTGCCGGATATGTGGACACCGGGGGCGACATGTGGGGCTGTCTGGCCTATATTTCGGACAAGCGTTTCTATTTTGGAAACATCATCACGGAAGATCCGGAAGAGGTCTTCTATGGCAAGCGTCGGGCCGAGGCGCTGCGGTGGGCAGCTACGGATCTGGATGTGCAGCAATGCCGGACCAATTGTCGTCTCGACGCGGTAAACACGTTTCTTGGGCAATTGGACAACCCGCACCATCACGTCAATTTCATCTAGGATGTCATCGTATGGCTGAACCCCTCAAAAGCGCTGAACGCGACCGGATTTTAAAGGCCAAAGGCCAGGATATTCTGGAGCGTATGTTGGTGATCCGGCGGTTTGAAAGCCGGGTGTCCGAACTCTATGCCGAACAGGAGATGCGCACCCCGGTGCATCTGTGCATTGGCCAGGAAGCCGTGCCTGCCGGGGCGTGTGCCGGTCTTGAAGACACGGATTACATTCTCAGCACCCATCGTTGCCACGGCCATTACATGGCCAAGGGTGGCAGCCTGCGAAAGCTTGCAGCGGAGCTCTATTGCCGTCAGGATGGTTGCT
>JAHJKV010000475.1 GCA_018822065.1 Pseudomonadota bacterium | reverse complement strand
TGGCGGACTCCGATTTCTTCGCCATCTATCCCGGCAACCTGCCCACCCCGGACGAATTCGAGGAACCAATCCTCGCCAGCCTGGAGGGGAAATAAAATGTCTGAACAACTCGTATTCGATCGCCCGGAAGTGGTCATTGATCGCGCCACCCACTATTGCCCCGGTTGCCACCACGGGATAGCCCACCGGCTGGTAGGGGAACTGCTGGAAGAATTCGGTCTGGCTGAAAAGACTATCATGGTCACGGCCATCGGCTGCTCGGTCTTCCTCTACAACTACCTGAACGTGGATGCCGTCGAAGCCCCACATGGACGCGCTCCGGCGGTAGCCACAGGTGTCAAGCGTGCCCGGCCCGACAAGTTCGTCTTCACCTACCAGGGCGACGGCGACCTGGCCTCTATTGGCATGGCCGAGATCATGCACGCCGCCAACCGTGGCGAACGCATGTGCGTGGTCTTCGTCAACAACACGGTCTACGGGATGACCGGCGGCCAGATGGCCCCGACCACACTGATCGGACAGAAGACCACCACCTGTCCCGGTGGCCGGTGTCGGGACACCGAAGGCATGCCCATCAAGATGGCGGAAATCATCGCCACCCTGGGCGGCGTTAAATACGCAGCCCGTGGCTCGCTGGACTCGGTCAAGAACATCCGCCAGGCCAAGAAATACCTGAAAAAAGCCTTCGAGTGTCAGATCAACGGCACCGGATTCGGCTTCGTGGAACTGCTCTCCGGCTGCCCCACCAACTGGAAGATGACCCCGGTTGCGGCCAACGAACGGATTACCAACGAGCTGATTCCGTACTTCCCGCTGGGAGTCTACAAGGATGCCACGGAAGAGGGGGTCTGCTAATGGCCAGATATATGGATGCAATCATCGCAGGCTTCGGCGGCCAGGGCGTCATGCTCATCGGAAACCTGCTGGCATACGCCGGCATGAACGAAGGCCTGAACGTCACCTACATCCCGGTCTACGGTCCGGAAATGCGAGGCGGCACGGCAAACTGCACCGTGGTCCTGAGCGAAGAAGAAATCGGTTCACCGATCATCCACCGCCCGAAATCCTTGATCATCATGAACCGCCCCTCCCTGGACAAATTCCAGTCCCGACTCATGGACGGAGGCGTGCAGATCATCAATTCCTCGCTCATTGACAAGGATCTGGCAGAAAAAGATCGCATCAAATCCTATTTCGTACCCTGCAACGAAATCGCGGACGAGATTGGCAACACCCGAATGGCCAACATGGTCGCCATCGGAGCCTACCTGCAGGCCACGGGAATCATGAGCCCCCAAGCCGCCATCGATGCCCTGAGCAACGTGATCTCGCCGCACTACGCGAAATTGATCCCGGCCAATGCCAAGGCTATCGAAGCAGGTGCCAAAAGCGTGGCCTAGGCCAATCAACTGAACAGAAACACAAACACGGGCGTGGTTTCCTCATAAGGGAAATCACGCCCGTTTTCGTGCCGGAAACAACATCGACTTTGCCAATCGAAACTGGCACCATTGGCAAACGCGAGGTGAACATGAAACAATACGGCATCATCGGCCACCCCCTGGGCCACACCATGAGCCCAACCCTGCACAACTGGGGCTTCAAGCAGCATGGTATCAACGCCATCTACGAAGCGTGGCCGACATCACCAGAAGATCTTCCAGCATTTATGGAACAGTACCGCAGAGAGCAGGTACAAGGCCTGTCGATTACCATCCCGCACAAACAGGCGATCATACCCATGCTCGATAGACTCACCAATCGGGCCAGGGCCGTGGGAGCAGTGAATACTCTGTTCTGGGAAAACGAAACCCTGATTGGCGACAACACTGATGTGGCAGGCGTCGTCAACCCGATCAAATCTCGAA
Organism: Pseudomonadota bacterium; assembly: GCA_018822065.1. GTDB lineage: Bacteria > Desulfobacterota > Desulfovibrionia > Desulfovibrionales > Desulfovibrionaceae > JAHJKV01. Next base: position 3,943 of record JAHJKV010000475.1, on the reverse strand, counting down.
ACATTGCTCCCGAGTCGGCCCTTATCCTCGGTGCTGGTGGAGCCGCTCGCGCTGCTGTTGCCGGTTGCCAGGAACTCGGAGTGCTGGCCATCGGAATCACCAATCGTACCAAATCCAAGGCCGAGACCATCGCCCTGGACTTCGGGATCGAAGTGGTGGATTGGGACCTGCGCCACGACCTGAGTCCTGAGTTGCTCATCAACTCCACTCCCCTGGGAATGTCAGGTGATCTAGAGCTGTTATCGCCATGGAACGCCACACACCTGACTGAGGAAATGACCATTTTTGACCTGGTGTACAACCCCCTGGAAACCGTATTCCTTGAAAACGGCCTCCAGGCCGGCGCTACGACCATCCAAGGGATAGAAATGTTCCTGAGTCAGGGACTTGAGCAATTCAGGCTCTGGACAGGCATAGCGCTCGATTCTGAGGGAGCCAGAAACCTCCTGCTGGAGAAACTGACATGATAGAACAATGCAAAGCCCAGGGGATCATTACCAGCCTGTATGAACTGACTGAAACCGTCGGAGAGGATCTTTGGGATATTCGCGTGCACTCCACGAAATGGACTCTCAAGGAAATCATTGGCCATCTGGTGGATTCCGCGTCCAACAACCACCAGCGCTTTGTACGACTTCAATTCAGTGATCTCGAAACCCTGGATCCCTATGAAGCCGAACCATGGGTTGCGATCCAGCGCTATGCGGATTTTGAAACGAATCGCCTGGTGCAGCTGTGGCACAGCTTCAACGAACTGATTCTGCACTTCGCTTTCAGTTCGAGAGCCGTGGCCCTTGGACATGTCTGGAAAACCAAGGATGGACCGAAGAGGCTGGATTTTCTCATTACCGACTACTATGACCACATGCAGGGCCATATCGACCACTTCAGAAAACGCCGAACCGAAGTGCTCGAATTTATAGCAAAATAAAACCCGGCCAAGGCCGGGTCTCTTAAAAACCGGAAAGAAACACTATTGCACGTAAATTTTTAAATACTGACCTGCGTAAATCCGACTTTTCTCACCCATTTTATTCCACTTTCTGATGGAACTTACCGAAACGGAAAACTGTTTTGCGATCTTGGTCAGGTTGTCACCACGACGAACCCTGTAGCGAACAAGTTCAGCCTGAACCTGCTGCGCCTCTGCCTGGGAAACACGAACCTCAGAACCCGTTGCATCTGGAATATACAGTTTCTGGCCAACCTTTATCTTGGAACGACTGTTCAAGCCGTTGGCCGCTTGCAAGGTGCGCACAGAAACGCCGAACCGACGGGAAATATCCCACAGGGTGTCGCCGCTGTGTATCTTGTAGTTGGAGCGAGACTGAGCAAGCTGCTGGGTCTTCTTTGTTGTGGCAGAGGTAGTGGCTTTTTTGCTTGTCGGCTGTGCGCTGGCAACTGCCGTGCTCTTTCCTTGGCCAGGCACCATGACAGTCTGGCCAATCTTGAGCAGGTTGGAAGATCGGTTGTTGAGCTTTTTCAAAACAGAAATCGGAACCCCGAACTTGTTCGATATACTCGACCAAGAATTGCCACTGCGAACCACATAGAGGGTATAGCCAGCAAAGGGTTGGGAACCGGGATTATCAAGGTAGGCAAGCATCGGTGCAGCGTTGGCTCTGGGCAGATGGGCCGTGGTTTCCTGGCCGGGAGGACTCACCTGACGGCGATAGGCAGGGTTCAAATCGTGAAACTGAGCCCACTTCATATCGCCAGCTTGGCACAATGCGAGCAAATCGGTTCCGCCAGGCACCTTCACATGCTCAACTTCAGGTTCCTTGGTCCAATCCACGGATTTAAATCCAAACGCATCGAGATTCTGAAATATTTTTGAAATTGCGATGAATTTCGGTATGTAATTCAAGGTTTCACTACGTAGCTTATATTTGTGCTTCAAACGGTTATTCTTGCGGGAAAGATCAAAAAAGCTTTCAGCTTGCACAGCTTTCACAGCCCGTCCAATCTTACCCTCGCCAGCGTTGTAAGCGGCCAAGGCCAGATGCCAGTCACCAAAAAGTTCATGCAAGTCCTTCAAGTAGCTGATGGCCGCCTCGGTAGCCAAGTAGGGGTCACGCCGTTCATCAATCCACCAATTCACGCTCAGGCCATATTTGCGACCGGTATAGGGCATAAACTGCCACATGCCGCCAGCGCCAGCTCGTGAAAGGGCGCGCGGATTATAACCGGATTCGACAAAAGGCAGCATGGCAATATCATGGGGAATGTCGTGCCGGTCCATGGCCTCTCGAACCATGGGAAGATATTGCTCGGAACGCTCAAGCCAGCGGATAAAGGTTCCACGAGCCTTGTGCGTAAAATAATCTACGTATTTTTCAACACTGGTGTTGTCGTGCAGGTCAAGGTCAAAGGAAAGGCCGTTCTGGGAATAGAGTATCCGGCGTTCCTCGTCCGTCAGATTGCCATACCCCGGCACCACGGAAAGCTCGGGATCCAGGGGTTCGGCATCATCGCTCATGACCAGCTGCGCAGGATCCTTGAGCTGGTCAACCTTGGAAACCTGCTGTTTGGGCGCACACGATACGATGAGGGCGAAAATCACCATCATCCAAAGAATATATGCAAAAAATCGGACAACGAGGGCCACTCGCAACTCCGTTCGCTTGGGACGTTTTTGATCAGTCAGTGTCATGTGTACCAGAATCCCTAGAGAAAATCTAGAAAAATTGAGATCTACCCCCGCTGGGCAATGGCGAAGCATTTGCTAACGCAGAATAGTGAGCAATGCAAGATGCCCGAAATCGTTGCATAATGATGCACTATTGCTAAACTGATTTAAAATACTCAAAAGGAATAGAGGTGTTGAACGCGTTTAGTAAAGAAAACCTGATGAAAATCGATCAAAACGGATCATTGCCTGGAAGGTAAAAGATGCGTAAATGGTTGACCTGCGGTGTAACCAGAACCGGAACCGCAAGAGGAGAAAACCCATGGCGCAACAAGGTGAACGAAGCGAAAAGGTCTTGATAGGCGGGAGAAAACCCGTGGAGGAATTGTTACGTGACAAGCCCGGTTCGGTAGATGTGGTGAACCTGAAAAAGGGGCCCCAGGATCTCAAATGCCGACGCATTGTTGCTGCGTGCAAGGAACTCGACATCCGCTACAAATTCATAGATGGCACATCCATGGACCGTCTTTTCACCGGCAATCACCAGGGTGTCGTAGCCCAAGTGGCCGCAATGGAATATGCCGACCTGGACACTCTGTTTGAGAAGGGAAAAGAAGCGCCGCTCCCGCTGATCGTGGCCCTTGACCGGGTACAGGACACGGGCAACGTGGGTGCTATTGCCCGGACCATGTGGTGCCTGGGCGGTGCCGGCCTGGTAGTGCCCCAGCATGAAGGAGCCTACCTCGGTTCTGGTGCCCTCAAGGCCAGCGCGGGCGCTCTGACCCAACTCCCAGTGGCCCGGGCAGTAAACATGGCCCGGATGCTGGAGCAGGCCGTGAAAGCGGGCTACACGGTCTATGGTGCCCATGATTGCGAAGGGGCCTGGAACGCTTTTGACCCGAAAATTTCCCTCTCGCTCCCGGCCGTGCTGGTCCTGGGCAACGAGGAAAAAGGCATCCGACCCGGTGTTGCCAAACAATGCGACGTCTCCCTGGCTATCCCCCTGGCGCGCAAGTTCGACTCCCTGAACGTGGCCCAGGCCGGAGCCATCCTCATCGCCCGCTTCGCGGGCCTGCCGATGTAAAAGCCACGGCAGTCAATACCGCTGAAAACGAACAGTGGCGTGGCACCGATATGGTGTCACGCCACTGTTCGATATTTGCATAACATCTCTGAACACCATAAAAAAACCGGCCTGTTGGCCGGTTTTGAGCACGCATTTGTTCCCCGTGAAACAATTACTTGATGTAGTTGGGCAGGTTCAGGAAGAGGTTTGTGGTGTAGGTGGTCATCTTGTCCATGATCCAGGGAAAG
>JAHJKV010000474.1 GCA_018822065.1 Pseudomonadota bacterium | reverse complement strand
CGACATGGGGGCCTTTTCCGCGGCAGGCCACGCCCTGCACACCACCAATGCGGCCACCCTCCAGGCCATCAAGGACCAGACCCTGGAGCTCGGCCTGCCCTTCTCCATCCACCTGGCAGAACACGATGACGAGTCCACCATGCTCATGGGCGAAAAAAATGCCCTGACCGAGCTCTTGCAGGAAGCGAATATTCCGCTTACCAACTTCCGGCCACCCATGACCCGGCCAGTCAGTTATGCCCGCGCCCTCGGCCTGCTCGACGAGGCCACCCTGGCCGTGCACTGCGTCACGGTCAACGACGAAGACATCCGGGCCTTGCACGAGAGCGGGGCCACTGTCTGCCTGTGCCCGCGTAGCAACGAGTTCATCGGCGTGGGCCGCGCACCCTGGGAAAAGCTCGTGAGCGCAGGCATCCCCTGCTGTCTGGGAACCGACGGCCTCGGTTCCAACGCGGACCTGAACCTCTGGAACGAGGTGCGGTTTATCAAGGAGCGATGGCAGGGGGAACTCTCCCTGGACCAGGCCGTGGCCATGCTGACCCGAAACCCCGCAGCGGCCCTGGGAGTAATTGGACTCGGAGAACTTGCACCGGGCAAGGAAGCTAGGTTCGCGACGGTACCAAAGGACGTGGAGGAACTTTTCTCCAATGGATAATGATGACGACTCTCTGTCAGTATTTGATGAGGTGGCGAGACTAATGCACAATGATTTTATGCTGTTTGATGGGACCCAGGGACGTGACGCCGCAGTCAGCGGACGATCTCCCTCAGGAGGCATGCATGCAATGGCGACATAAGGACTTGCTTGACGTTTCGCAGCTCTCCCGCGAGGAAGTGGACTTCCTCTTTGAGACCGCGAACTACTTCCAGGAGATCAACTCCAGGCCCGTGAAGAAGGTGCCTACCCTCAAGGGTCGCAGCGTTGTCCTCTTCTTTGCCGAGCCGAGCACGCGCACCAAGACCAGCTTTGACGTGGCAGGCAAGCGGCTCTCGGCAGACACCTTCTCCCTGTCCAAGTCCGGCTCCAGCCTGACCAAGGGCGAAACCCTGAAGGACACGGCCCTGACGCTCCAGGCCATGGCTCCGGACGCCATCGTCATCCGCCACTGCTACTCCGGCTCAGCCCAGTTCCTGGCCGAGCGGCTAAACTGCTCGGTGATCAATGCCGGCGACGGGCGGCACGCCCACCCCACTCAGGCCCTGCTCGACGGCTTCACCCTCTGGCAGGAATGGGGAGAGTTTTCAGGCAAAACACTCCTGATCCTTGGCGACATCTCCCACTCCCGGGTGGCCCGCTCCAACGTGATCCTGCTGAACATGCTCGGAGTGAAGGTCCGGCTGTGCGGTCCGCGGACGCTCCTGCCGCCCTCCCTGGCTGGCTGGCCTGTGGAGGTCTATTCGGAACTGCGCGAGGCCGTTCGCGGGGTGGACGCGGTCATGTGCCTGCGACTGCAACTGGAGCGGCAGCAGGCAGGACTGCTCCCCGACCTCCGGGAGTATGCCGCCACCTACTGCCTGAGCGAAAAACACATGACCCTGGCGGCCGAAGGGGCCAAAGTGCTCCATCCCGGCCCCATGAACCGGGGCGTCGAAATCGCCTCCAGCTTGGCCGACACCAACGAATCCCTGGTCCTCGACCAGGTCGCCAGCGGCGTGGCCATGCGTATGGCGCTCCTCTTCCTCTATATGACCCGAAAGGAGGGCAAGTAGATGTCCACCTGCGATCTCGTCATCCTCGGTGCCGACTATGACGGCCAACTCGTCGACCTCTTTGTGGGCGACGGCGAAATCATCGAACTTGTCCCGGCAGGAAAAAACACCCCGCCCCAAGGGGCTGAAACCCTTGACGCCAAAGGGCACCTACTGCTGCCCAGTCTGACCGACGTGCACACCCATCTGCGTGAACCCGGCTTTGAATACAAGGAAGACATCGAGTCCGGCCTGGCTGCCGCTGCCAAAGGCGGCTTCGGCAACATCATGTGCATGGCCAACACCACGCCCGTGAACGACAACGCCACGGTCACGGAACTGATGCTCGAAAAGGCGCATATGGCCCATCCCTTCGGCCCCCGGCTTTTCCCGGTGGGAGCCCTGACCAAGGGGCTCAAGGCCGAAGAGCTGGCACCCATGGCGGAACTGAGCCGCACCGGCTGCGTGGCCGTCTCCAACGACGGCCTGCCCGTGCTCTCCACCGAACTCTTCCGCCGGGCCATGGAATATGCCTCGGACTGGGGGCTTACGGTCATCGACCACTGCGAGGACCCCTTCATGGGTGCGGCAGCGGGGATGAACGAAGGACGCACCTCGTCCCTTCTGGGTATTCCGGCCCAGCCCGACGTAGCCGAGGCCATCCAGGTCGCCCGCGATATTCTCCTGGCCGAATACCTGGACCTGCCCATCCATCTGGCGCACATCTCCTGCAAGAAGTCCGTCGACGTCATCCGCTTTGCCAAAGAGCGCGGGGTCAAGGTCACGGCGGAGACCTGCCCCCATTACCTGACCCTGACCGAGAAGGCTGTTGTGGGCTATGACACCAACGCCAAGGTCAACCCCCCCCTGCGCACCGAGGAGGATGTCACCGCCATGCTCGAGGCCCTGGACACCGGGGTCATCGACATGCTGGCCACGGACCACGCGCCCCATGCGGCCCACGAAAAGGAAGTGGAATTCGACCTGGCGCCCTGCGGCATCTCCGGCCTGGACACGGCCCTTTCCGTGACCTGGGAGCTGGTGACCGCCGGGAAGATGAGCCGGGCCACCTTCCTCCGGGCCTGGACCGTGGCACCCTGCACGACCTTTGACCTGCCGCTCAACACCTTTGCCAAGGGCGACCCTGCGGACTTCTTCCTCTTCGACCCCGAAGAGGCCTGGGTCGTGGGGCCGGACACCATGCAAAGCCGGGGCAAGAACACGCCGCTCACCGGCCGCACCCTTTCCGGGCGGGTGACAGCCCATTTCCTTGCTGGAGAAAAAATAGTATGATCCCCTCCGGGCCATCGCGCCCGGAGACGGAATCCAACTCGCAGCCAGGGCGCGGGGGCCAACGCAGCCACCCGCATGTTTCACCGCTGAAGCGCCCTGCTGGGCCAGACGACAATATAATCGGAGGACATTGATGAGCCAGCCTTTCAAGGACGCCATCGGCTTTTGTAAAACCATCATGCGCAACGGGTTTGACGCCTATGTGATCAACGCCCGACTCCAAAAAGTGACCCTGGAGGATGCCGGGGCGGAGATGGAACTGGATATTTCCACCGAAATGGACATCGGTGAACTGAGCAAGCATTTCCCCACCATCCAGCCCTCCACCGAGGAGGGCATCATCGGCTCCATGAAAGAGGGGGGGGTCACCTACTATTTTCACCAGGGCGACAAGGCCGCCGCCTCCCACCCCGAGGAATGCGTCTCGCGCATGACTCCGAGACTCCTCAAGGAACTGGAGAAACGGGGCGAAATTCCGCTTTCCGCAGTCTGTCCGTGGATTCCGGGAGTAGAAGACGCCTTTGAAGGCTTTGCGGACTTCTCCGAAGGCCAGGTGCGCGTTTTGGGCATTCCGGACCAGGCCCTGAAACGGGACTACCTGCTGGCAGTGCGCATCATGCGCTTCTCGGCCAACTTCAACCTCCCCGTAGAAGCCAATACCTGGATGGCCGTGATCAAGGGCGCGCGCCGCGTGCTCGACTATGTCTCCATCTCCGACATCATGGACGAATGGCGCAAGGTGGAGGCTGAAAGCATGTGGCAGTTCGTCCAGATGCTCTTCGATTCCCAACTCATGCACGGCATCTTGCCCGAAGTGGCCGCCCTCTCTCGCGTCAAGCAGATCAAAAACCCCGAAGAAGGCGAAGAGACCGTCCTGGCCCATACCATCGAGGTCATGCGACACTACCCCGAAGAATTGCCCTATGACTGGTACGGAACCCTGGCCTGTCTCTTCCACGACGTGGGCAAGCTCTACACAGCCGAATACGACGAAGGACACTGGACCTTCTACCAACATCACCGGGTGGGCGCGCGCGTGACGAGGAAGATCCTCACGCGGCTGCGCTTCCCCCAGCAGGACATCGATCTCGTGGTGGAACTGGTGCGCAACCACATGCGCCCGCATTTCATGCTTACGGACCGGGGCATCCGCCGCTTCAAGTCCCTGGACGAATATCCGCGCATCATCGAAATGGTCCGGGCGGACATCAAGGCCAGAAACGGCAACTACCGCGAGCTGAATCATAACCTGAAGATGCTGGATCGAGCCGACCTGCCCGAGGAGATCATGGAACCGCTCTTAAACGGCAACGAGATCATGCGGATCACGGAACTCAAACCTGGACCGGCCGTAGGCATCATCCGCGACGCCCTGCTCAAGGCCCAGATCGCCGGAGACGTTTCCTCCTCCGATGAGGCCCGGGCCTTTGCCTTGTCCTACAAAGAGCGCGAACAGCTCTAGGAACCACATTTTTTCTGTCACAAGCCTCCGCTTTCAGGAGGCCCAAACAGGTGGAAAAAAAGATCGTCGCAACGCTTTTGACATTGACTCCCCTGTTGAGGGCATGATAGTGACTTTCCACTTGTGAAGGATTGCACGAACGTCTCTTTTGGGGGCAGGTCATACTGGACAGGCAATTCTTACGAGGAGGCTCGCGGTGTTTCAACCACATAAGAAAAGCGAAGTGCTAGAAGCGCTTGGCTCCGTGGGCCTGCTTGGAACGCATTTAGTTGGGTGCACCGTTGTGGGCGGTGCCATGGGATTGTTTCTGGATGACTGGCTTGGGACCGAGCCCTGGTTCATGTTGATCATGCTTTTTTTAGGGATCATCGCCGGGTTTCGAAACGTGATGCAGACCGTAGCGCGACTGCAGCGCCTTGAGAAAGAGAAGAAGAACGGACATGATTTTGGGTCAAAGGGTTGAACGTTTCCTCTACGAGAGAGGCTTCGAACATCCAGATGTCCGCTCTCTCATGCGCACCCAGGTGTATCTGGCTGTGTTCTCTTCGCTCATCCTGCTCACGGGCACCGCTCTCAGCGCATGGGCGCTGGCCTATGCTGCCGGTGCACTCGTGGTCTCGGTCAACTTTTGGTACATGGCCAAAGCCGTGCAAATATTGCTCTACGTCCGCAAAGGAGCCGTGACCTCGCTGTTGCTGCTCTTCTACGGTCGGTTGATAGTGACGGTACTGGCGATCATGGGGCTCATCATACTGCTTGATGCACCTGTCGTCGGGCTCT
>JAHJKV010000473.1 GCA_018822065.1 Pseudomonadota bacterium | reverse complement strand
CGGTAGTTGCGGGCAAACCAGATCTTGTACATGCCGTTGTCCAGTGAGAGAATCCCGTCCTCGGGCATGACCTGCCGCACCACCTCCACAAAATTCTGGGGACGTATGGGAACAGTTTCCGTTTCACAACAGTGGTAGACATTCCTGTCAATTTCAGCCTTGATGCGCTCGAAATACTCGCGGTCCACGTCTTCGCAATACCCGACCTGTTCGGTCAGTCCCTTGATGGTCTCGGCCACGTCGCCCACCACTTCCTGCTGGGGGAAATAGACGTCGTCGATGGGCGCAGGGGTCTGGGCGATGTGGATGACGGTGACGTCTCCATCGCGCATGAAGAACGGGGGTTTCTCCACCACGTCGTGGCCCACGTTGACAATCACGTCCGCCATGCCCAAGGCGCAATGCAGGTAGTCCCCATCGGAGAGGGCCGCGGTGCCCAGGCAGTGCGGATGGCGCTCGTCCACAACGCCCTTGCCCATTTGGGTGGAACAGAAAAAGATGCCGGTCTTGTAAAGCAGGTTGTAGAGTTCATGGCCCACGTTCTCGCGGTCTGCCCCGGCCGCTATGACCAGGAGCGGACGCCTTGCCGCCGCGATAGTTTCTGCCGCGCGTTTGATGGCCCGACGGGAAGGGTTGGGCCGGTAGTGGTCGATGACCGGGAAGGGATGGCCGTCCGCCTCCTGGGCCGCGATGTCCTCGGGCAGTTCCAAGTGAACAGGACCGGGCTTTTCCTCCTCGGCCATACGGCAGGCCTCTCGCACAAGGCCGGGCACATTGTGTGCGTGCACGATCTGTCGGGTTAGTTTGGTGATGGGGATCATCATCCGCACCACATCGAGAATCTGGAACCGACCCTGTTTGCTCTTGGTGATCGGCTTCTGCCCGGTGATGAAGAGCGCAGGCCAGCCGCCGAGCAGGGCATAGGAGACCGCCGTGACCAGGTTTGTGGCACCGGGGCCAAGGGTGGATAGACAGACGCCGGGCTTGCCGGTCAGTCTGCCCACGGTTGCGGCCATGAACCCGGCGGCCTGTTCGTGACGGGTGAGCACCAGTTGAATGGTCGAGGTCCGCAGAGCCTCCAGCATGGCAAGATTTTCCTCGCCGGGGATGCCGAAAACATACTGCACCCCCTCGTTTTCCAGTGCCTTGACGAACATTTCAGCCGCGTTCATTCACACCTCATACCAAAATTTATTACCGTTTTCCCAGTTATTCCAGTCCAAGTTCCTGGACAGTAAGCGCCTTGCGCCCGGCGCGCTCCAGGATCAATGCCACCACCTCGGCATCTGGAATGCCGGAATCGCGAACCTCGCGGGCCAGGAGCACCACCCGCTTTTCCTGGGTGAGGTAGGCCCGAATCACTTGGTGCAAGGTCCGAACCTTGATCAGCGGCTCCACCCAGCCAAGGCCTTCCTTATACAAAATTCTCGAGGAGATGTAAGCCGCCAGCAGGGCAAACTGGTGGGAGCGGGGAATGCGGTTCACCACCCGGTCCCCATAGCGCTCGGCCAGAATCCTGGGGCAATAGGCGAGCAAAAGGTCCTTCAAGTCCTCGTCCGATGCCAGATCCGGAGCCTCTGCCGTTAGCATGGCAGAGATGGTGTCGGACAGGGCATTGATGGCCCGGGAGAGTCGGTAGGAGAGGTCCGTGATGGTCAGGGTTCCAGCCGAGAGCTTGTGCTCCCGCAGAAGGATACGCGCCTCGCTCCTGGCCCGGTCGCGCAGGATATCCAAAAGCTCGATCACATACTGATCCTTGATCTCCATGAATTCCTCGTCCGTCAGGGCCAGCCCGGCCAGGATTTCATAGGAGGAACAGATGACCCCGGTTTTGTTTGCCGAGGGACCAGGAACGCAGAGCACGCCGCGTTCCTCCAGCCTGGAGCGGGCTCCAGCCGAGATGAAGATGTTTGCCCCCTCGATGATCGCCTTGGCCGATGGGTCACCATTGGGCTTGAGGAAACGGTTCCAGTTCTTCTCATGCATGGTGTCGGGCCTGCCGCCAGCCGGAATGAACAGGTCCGCCTCGGCCGAATTGTGCAGGTCGTCTCGTGCCCGAATGCCCTCTGGGGTATCGGTGGAGCGCACAAAGGCCCCCTTGCCCCGCAATTTGGCCGGATTGAAATCACTGGTCCGCTTCACCTCGGAGATGAGCCGCAGAAGTTCGACATGATCCAGGCCCTCGGGATCAAAAATCGCGCCATGGCCGTCGGTCATG
>JAHJKV010000472.1 GCA_018822065.1 Pseudomonadota bacterium | reverse complement strand
GCCTTGCTCCGTTCGCTGGAAGCACATTCCGAAGTCCGCGGATTCGAAACCCGCATGTACCGCAAGGACGGAAGAACCCTCTGGGTGTCCCTCTCGGTTCGCGCAGTCCATGACGGCATATATCCCGAACCGCTCTACTACGAAGGGTTCCTCCAGGACATCAGCGACCGCAAGCACACCGAGACCGTCTCGGAAATCCTCTTCCGCACCTCGGCCGCCGCAGCCGCAACCCGCAACCTGGACGAGCTCTTTGCCGCCATCCACGACACCCTGATCGAACTGCTCCGGGCCCACAATTTTTTCATCGCCCTGGTCAACACCGAGCAGGACAGGCTCACCTTCCCCTACTTCAAGGACACCGAGGACGAATACCTGGACATCCCGCACATCAGCGACCCGGCAGTCTCCTCGCCCACCCTGCGGGTCATCCGCGAACGCGCGCCCCTGCACCTGCTCCCCCCTGACTTTGCCAACGATAAAATCTTCATCGGCACCCAGCCACAGGTCTGGATCGGCGTGCCCCTCGTCGTGGACGAGGAGACCATCGGGGCCATGGTCATCCAGGACTACCTGGACCCGGACCACTTCCCGGACGACGCAGTGGACATCCTCATCGCAATCTCCGACCACGTGGCCCTGGCCATCGAACGCAAGATGGCTCAGGAGGCGCTGGCCTGCAGCGAGGAAAAATATCGCTCCATCTTCGAGAACTCCATCGAGGGCATCTTCCAGTCCACCATCGACGGCACCCTGCTGGCGGCCAATCCGGCCATGGCCCGCATCCTGGGTCACGACTCCGTGGACGCCCTGCTCAAAGCCGGCCAGGACACGCGTTATTTCTACAAGGATTTGAACGACCGCAACCGCTACGTGCAGCAGATCATCGAGCACGGCTCGGTCAAGGACTACGAATTCCAGTCCCTGCGCCCCGATGGCAGCGCGGTCTGGGTGTCCTTAACGGCCCAGTGCGTGCGCGACGATCAGGGCGACATCCAGTTCTTCGAAGGAATAGTAGAGGACATCAGCCGCAAGAAGAAGGCCGAAGCCGCCCTGGAACGCCAAAAGACTTTGTTCCAACAGCTCTTCGAAAATTCCCCCCAGGCCATCACGCACATCAACGTGGACAACAAGGCCGAAAGTGTCAACGCAGCCTTTGAGACCCTCTTCGGCTACACCCAGAAGGAAATGCAGACCACAATCTCCCTCTTCGACCTCGTTCCCGAAGAAAAACGCGAAGAGTGCCAGAACCTGCGCAGCACCATCTTCGCGGGCGGCCCGGTGCACAAGGAAACCTTGCGCATCCGCAAGGACGGAACCATCTTCCCGGTCTCCCTGGTGGGCTATCCCGTGCTCCTCGAAGGAGAACCCCCAAGCGCCTTCATCATCTACAACGACATCTCCCAGCGCAAACAGTACGAAACCCAGCTCACCCATCAGGCCCTGCACGATCCCCTCACAGGTCTGGCCAACCGCACCCTGTTCCTGGAACGCCTGGAGCGGGCCATGCAGCGCGCCCACCGCCGCGACTACTATTCTTTCGCCGTGCTCCTCATCGACCTCGACCGCTTCAAGCGCGTCAATGACTCACTCGGCCATCAGGCTGGCGACAAGCTCCTGATCGAAGTAGCTCGGCGCATCGGCATCTGCGTACGCAGCATGGACACCATCGCCCGCCTCGGCGGTGACGAGTTCGCCATCCTCCTGGAAGAATTCAACACCACCCGCGAGGCCCTGCAGATCACCCGGCGCATCCAGGAGCGCATCCGCGACCCCTTCCTCATCGAGGGCAGCAAGATATTCCCCTCGGCCAGCACCGGCATCGTGCTCAAGACCGACATCTACACCACGCCAGAAGAAGTCCTGCGCGATGCGGACATCTCCATGTATCGCGCCAAGGAACAGGGCAAAAATCGCTTCAAGGTCTTCAATCAGGCCATGCACGAGCAGGCCATCCACGCAGTACAAATGGAGGCGGAGATTCGCCGGGGCATCCCCAAAAATGAGTTCTACTATGAATACCAGCCCATCCACCTGGCCGAAGATCTCTGCATCGCCGGATTCGAGGCGCTGACCCGCTGGAACCACCCCCAGCGCGGGCTGGTCTCGCCGGGCGAGTTCGTGCCCGTGGCCGAGGAGAGCGGGCTCATCGTCAGCCTGGGCCGGGCTGTGCTGGAAAACGCCTGCCGCACCGCCGCAGGCTGGAAGCCGGTGAACAAGCACGGCAAGTTTACCTTGGCCGTGAACCTCTCCCAGCGCCAGCTCTCCCAGGCCAGTCTCGTGGACGACATCACCGAGGTCCTCCGCACCACAGGCTTCCCGCCAGAGCGGCTGAAGCTTGAGATCACCGAGACCACGATCATGGAAAATGCGGAAACCGCCCTGGTCAAGCTCAAGAAGCTCAAGGACCTAGGCGTGGCAATCAGCGTTGACGACTTCGGAACGGGCTATTCATCGTTAAGCTATCTGCACCGCTTCCCGGTGGATATGCTCAAGATCGACCGCAGCTTTGTCAATACCATGTTCGACAAGCCGGAGAACAAGGAGATCGTCAAGACCATCATCATCCTTGGTCATACCCTGGGCCTGGAGATCGTGGCAGAAGGCGTGGAAACAAAGCAGCAGCTGACAGCCCTCCAAGACCTGGGCTGCGACTACCTCCAAGGCTTCTACTTCTCAAAGCCAGTCGGGCAGGAGGAGGCGGAGGGGATGCTGCTGGGCGGATAAAAATCGCCGTCAGCCCCCAAGCCGATCCCCTACCCCTTCCACTCCGCCGCCCGCTTCTCCGCAAAGGCTGCTGGCCCTTCTTTGGCGTCTTCGGTGGTCAGGATTCTTTGCCAGCCTCGGCGGGTTTCTTCCCAGAAGGCGGCTTCGTTGCGCTGGCGGCTGGCGCGGGCGAGGTTGTAGGTTTCCATCAGGGCGAAGGGGGCGTTTTTGGTGATTCGGGCGGCTAGTTTCAGGGCCTCGTTGCGGAGGTCCGGGGCGGGGTGGATGGCGTTGATCAGGCCGAGGGACAGGGCTTCCTGGGCGGTGATGGGGTCGCCGGTCAGGAGCATTTCCATGGCCTTGTTGGCCGGGATGATCCTCGGCAGGCGGAAGGCACCGCCAGCGGCGGCAAAGAGGCCGACCTTGGGTTCCGGCAGGCCAAATGCCGCGCCCTCGGCGGCGATGACCAGGTCGCAGGCCAACACGATCTCGAAGCCCCCGGCCAGGGCCGGGCCGTTCACGGCGGCGATCACAGGCTTGGTGCGCGGAAAATGGATGAACCCGGCGAACCCGGCATACCTCGGCTCCTGCTTGCTGCTTTTGGTCAGCAGTTCGCCCAAGCGGTCCACGCCCGAGGAGAGGAAGCTGAACCGCGACTCCGGCTCAGGCTGGGCAAGCTTCGGTCCATTGACGATGGCCTCGCCCTCGCCCGCCAGGAAGGCCTTCAGGTCCATGCCCGCACAAAAGGTTTCGCCCTCGCCCGTGAGAATACCCACCAGGGCCTCCGGGTCCGACTCGAATCGGGCCATGGCCTGGGCCAGTTCCAGGGTCATCTGGGCATTGACCGCGTTCCGGGCCTTGGGTCGGGCCAGGGTGATGACAACAGCCCTGCCCGTGGTCTCATAGGTGATGCACTGGTAGGTCTCCGTCATGGCCATCCCGCCTTGATTTAATCAATTATGTTTTATTTTAGGAACTTGCCGGTAACCGAATTGGAATCAGCCATGATATCTTCCGGCGTGCCTTGGGCGATGATCTCACCGCCGTGCTCCCCGCCGCCAGGGCCGAGGTCAAAGACCCAGTCCGAGGCCATGACCACATCCGCATTGTGTTCGATAACCACGACGGTCGCACCCTTGTCAACCAGCTTGTGCAGCACCCGGATGAGCTTGCCCACCTCGTGCATATGCAGGCCGGTGGTGGGTTCGTCCAGGATGTAGAGCGTTCCCGGCAGGCTACGCTTGCCCAGCTCGCGGCTGATCTTGATGCGCTGTGCCTCCCCGCCAGAGAGGGTGGTGGCGGGCTGGCCCAGGTGCAGATATTCCAGGCCCACCTCGGAGAGCACCTCCAGCCGACGCGCCAGGGTCGGATGGTGCTCAAAGAAGGCCGTGGCCTGCCGCACGGTCATGTCCAGCACGTCCGCGATATTCTTGCCCTTATACTCCACCTCCAGGGTCTGGGTGGAATAGCGCTTGCCCTTGCACACCTCGCAGGTGACGTAGACATCTGGCAAAAAGTGCATCTCCACCCGGATCTGGCCGTCGCCCCGGCAGTTCTCGCAGCGCCCGCCCTTGACGTTAAAGCTGAACCGTCCCGGCTCATATCCCCGCTTCTTGCTCTCTATGGTGGAAGCGAAAATCTTGCGGATGTCGTCGAAAATCTTGGTGTAGGTGGCCGGGTTGGAGCGCGGGGTGCGGCCGATGGGTGCCTGGTCGATGGCCACCACCTTCTCGATGGCCTCCAGTCCCTCGATGCCCCCGATCTTGCCGGGGTTATCCACGCGAGTGCCCCGGCTCAAGGCGATATGCTTGTAGAGCGAGTCCACCACCAGGGAGCTCTTGCCCGAACCGGAAACCCCGGTGAAGCAGACCATCTGCCCCAGGGGGAGCTTCACGGTCAGGTTCTTGAGATTGTTGGTGGTCACGCCCCGAAGCACGATGGCGCCCTTGCCCTTGCGCCGCTTCTTCGGCACCTCGATGACCATGTCGCCGCGCAGATACTTGGCCGTGAGCGATCCCTCGGAGGCCAGCAACTCGTCCACCGACCCCTGAAACACGATCTCGCCCCCCAGCCAGCCCGAACCCGGCCCCAGCTCGATGACGTGGTCCGCGGCCCGGATGGTGGCCTCGTCATGCTCGACCACGAGCACAGTATTGCCCCGGGATTGCAGACTGCGCAGGGTATCCAGGAGTCGCTGGTTGTCCCGTGGGTGCAGGCCGATGGATGGCTCGTCGAGCACATAGGTCACGCCCACCAGCCCGCTGCCGAGCTGGGAGGCAAGCCGGATGCGCTGGGCCTCGCCCCCGGAAAGAGTGGACATGTTCCGGCCAAGGGAAAGGTAGTCGAGCCCTACGTTGACCATGAACCCGATGCGGTGGTCCAGCTCTTTCATCAACGGCTCGGCGATGAGATTCCTGTCCCCGTCGAAGCTCAGAGAACGCAGCCATTCCAAGGCCCTAAAGATGGACATGGAGCCAAATTCAAAGATGTTCACGCCCTGGACGCGCACCGAGAGCGCCTCGGGCCGCAGTCGTGCCCCGTCGCAGGCCGGGCAGGGCCGGTTCTGGCGAAAGCGGGTCATCCAGTCGTCCCAGACCCCGGCCTCCCGCCGCCCGAATTCCAGAAGCTCCACCACGCCGGGCCAGCCCACGTCAGCATCGCCGTGCATGAGCGCGTCCCAGGCCGCCCGACTATAGTCACTCAGCGGCGTGTCCAAGGTGAAACCGTGGGCCTTGCCCAGGCTCACCAGCTTGGGCGCATACTGCTTCTGGCGATAGGCGGACTTCCAGGGGATGACCCCGCCCTGGTTCAGGGAGAGCCCCTTGTTGGGCGCAATCAGGTCCGGCTCGAAATACTCGACACTGCCGATGCCCGAACAGGTGGTGCAGGCCCCCTGGGGCGAGTTGAAGCTGAAGAGTTGGGGCGAGAGCCGGGGCATGGAAATCTTGCATTCCGGGCAGGTCGAGAGGGTGGAGACGAGCCGGTCCTTTGTGGTCCCGTCCGGGCCCATCACCCCCACGATGATCGACTCCTCGCCCTGGGTCAGGGCCAGCTCCACGGAGTCGGCCAGGCGCTTGCGGATGTTCGCCCCCCGCACCAACCGGTCCACCACCAGCTCGATGGTGTGTTTCTTGTTCTTCTCAAGCTCCTGAACCTCGTCCAGGGTGGTCACCACCCCGTTCACCCGCACCCGGGCAAACCCGTCCTTGCGCAGCTTGACAAAGAGATCCTTGTGGGTCCCCTTCTGATGGTCCACGAGGGGGGCCATGAGCAGGAATCGGGCTCCCTCCTCCATGGCCATGATCCCGTCCACGATCTGGTCCGTGGTCTGAGCCGAGATAGCCAGGCCGCACTCGGGACAATGGAAGGTGCCGAGCCGGGCAAAGAACACGCGCAGGAAGTCATAGACCTCGGTGACCGTGCCTACGGTGGAACGCGGGTTGCGGGTGGCGGTCTGCTGCTCCAGGCTGATGGCGGGCGAGAGCCCCTCCACTTTGTCAACCAGGGGCTTGTCCATCTGAGGCAAAAACTGGCGGGCATAGGCAGAGAGGGATTCCACATACCGCCGCTGCCCTTCGGCATAGACGATATCAAAGGCCAGGGTGGACTTTCCCGATCCGGAAGGCCCGCAGACCACCACCAACTGATCCCTGGGAATATCCAGGTTCAGGTCCTTCAGATTGTGATGCCGCGCGCCTTCGATATGGATGCAATGGGTGTTTGTCTTCATGAGTAACCGGAGAATTAACCACTCGGTCCGGGATGGCAAGCGGGGAACGCCCTCCATTCCACTTTTCTACACTGTACGATTGTAACATGTGCTCCCTTGGTGTAAGATGAACACCGTTAACCTTTGAGGAGGTAGCATGTCCGAAGATTGCACCCGCGACGCGTTCGTTTGTTCCCGTGGCACCCTGGACGGAGCCTATCCGTCCCTGGTCCTGGCCATCAACTCGGCCAGGCTTGGGCATCAGGCCCAGATTTTCTACACCTTTATGGGCATCAACGCGATTCGCAAGGGAGGCGCGCATAAGCTCAAGTTTTATATGCCCGGCTTCCTGGGGGCCATCCCCGGCATGGCCTGCCTGGCCACCTTCATGATGAAACGCCAGATCGAGGGCGCGGGCATCGCCACGGTGCCCGAACTGATGGAAACCGCCCAGAT
>JAHJKV010000471.1 GCA_018822065.1 Pseudomonadota bacterium | reverse complement strand
GATGACCGGGAGCAGGGTGTTCTTGAAGGCGTGGACGATCCAGACGCGCATGGGCGAGAGTCCTTTGGCCCAGGCGAACTTGATGTACTCGTTTTCAAGAACCTCCATCATCTCGCTGCGGATGAGCCGGATGAAGAGCGGGAGCATGATGGAACTCAAGGCCACGGTAGGCATGATCAGGTGCTTCAGACCATCGATGGTCAGCATTCCGGTTTCCCAGCCATGAATGTTGACGGTGTCGCCGCGTCCAAAACTTGGAAGCCAGTGCAGTTCCACGGAAAAGATGTAGATGAGCATGATGGCCGTGAGGAAGACCGGGATGGAGACTCCCAGGGTGCTGGCTCCCATGACCAGTTTGGAAAAGAGCGCCCTGGGTTTGATGGCGCAGAAGATGCCAAGGGGCACAGAGAAGAAGATGATGAAGATCGCGGAACAGAAGACCAGTTCCAGGGTGGCCGGCGCTTTCTGGAGAATGACCTCCATGGCCGGTTTCTGGTAGAAATAACTGCGGCCGATGTCGCCCTGGGCCGCGTTTTTCAGAAAGCGACCGAACTGAACGACGAAGGGATCGTTGAGCCCGAGCTTTTCCTTGATGGAGTCGATCTCCTCGGCGGAGACGGACATGCCGGTCATTTCTCGAACCGGATCGCCGAGGTTCTGCTTGATGGCGAACCCGATGAAGCCGATGACCACCATGACGATGAGCGCCTGGGCGATGCGCCGGATGATGAAAGCTGTCATGTACTGCGCCTTTGGGCATTACGAGGGGGGCCCGGAGGCCCCCCTGTCGTTGTTTGTTTCATACCGGAATGTTCCGGTTGATTCCGCTACTCGACGACTAGGTCGCCCCAGTAGGGGAAGTTCTGGATGTTGACGATGTCGGCGGTGTTCATGCCCTTCTTGGAGGCCCAGGAGAGCTTCTGCCAATGCAGGGGGATGAAGGCGGCCTCGTCGTACAGGATCTGTTCCACTTCCTGCAACATGGCATTGCGCTTGGCGACATCGGTCTCGGACCCGGCGGCAATGACCAGTTCGTCGACACGGGCATTGCAATAGTTGCCGGAATTGTACTGGCCCATGCCGGTTTCCTTGTTCGGGCACATGGTCAGATACTCGGAGTAGTTGGCGCTGTCTTCGGTGTCCGGATGCCAGCCGATCATCTGAATGTCGGCCACCTGGGCGTCGAATTCATCCCAGTACTGGGCCTTGGGCATGGTCTTCAGGCTGATCTTGATGCCGATCTTGCTCATCATGGAAACGAAGGCTTCGGAGATCTTCTCGTCGTTAACGTAACGGTTGTTCGGGGCGATCATGGTGGCTTCGAAGCCGTCAGGGTAGCCAGCCTCGACCATCAGGGCCTTGGCCTTTTCCAGGTCGTAGCGAACGGTCAGGTTCGGATTGTAGCCAGCCAGACCTTCGGGGCCCTGCTGGGCACCGGCGACGGCAAAGCCCTTCATGATGTTCTCGACCACGCCTTCGTTGTTGTAAGCGTAGCACATGGCCTGACGGACCTTCATGTTCTTGAAGGCTTCGTTGCGGTTCTGGTTCATCTGCAGGGTGATGATGCGCGAGCCGCCCATGGTCACCAGTTGGAGGTTTTCGTCAGCAGCGACGCGGTCCAGGTCCTGGGGAGGAATGGGCGTGGCCCAGTCGATGTCGCCGGAGAGCAGCGCGGCAACGCGGGTGGCGTCTTGGGCGATGGGGGTCAGGATGATCTGGTCCACATTGCCGGTCTTGTCCCAGTAGTCGGCAAAGCGGTCGAAGACGACCTTGGTGCCCTGCACGCGGGAAGAGACCACATAGGGACCGGTGCCGGACTCGTTCACGTTGGCAAAGGAGTAGTCGGTCTTGACGATGGCGTCCTTGGGCTGTCCCTTGTCGTCGGTGCCGGTGTAGAAGGCGGAGTCCATGGGGAAGATATAGGTGGCGGTGGCGAGCACCAGGCCGTAAGGCTTCTTGGTGATGATATCCACGGTGTAGTCGTCAACGGCCACGGGGGTTTCAAAGGTCTCGAAAATGCCCTTGAAGTCGCCGGATTCCTTGAGACGGTTCACGGTGAAGACCACGTCTTTGGCGGTCAGTTCGTTGCCGGAGTGGAACTTGACGCCCTTCTTCAGGTGGAAGCGCATGGTCAGGGGGTCGATCTGCTCATAGCTATCAGCCAGACGCAGTTCGAGCGATCCGTCTTTGGCCCAGCGCACCAGCGGGTCAAAGACCAGATGGGAATACTGCAGCATGCCGCCGGAAAGCTGGACATGCGGGTCGAGGGAAACCGGGTCGGCGTCCAGGGCCAGGCGCAGTACCTTGCCGGCCGGGGCTTCGGCGGTCTCGTCCATTTTTTCTTCGCCGCCGCAGCCTGCCATGAGCAGCGCGGTCAGTGCGAACACCAGAACCAGCCCGAAGGCGCTCAATTTCCACTGTTTCATTGTAAACCCTCCAATGTGAAATGTATGTAGAAACCACGTGACTGCCCAGACCTGGAGCCTCCCCCCAGTCTCTACACTGGATGCTGTATGGCCCGGACCGGTTTCGGTCAGGGACCGAAAGCTCCAAATCTAATATCAGTTCTCTTTCATTTTGGGAACACCTTTGGAGTGAAACAGATGGGGGAGTGACTGCTCGAGTGAATGATTATCAGGTGAAAACAGGCTTCATTGAACCGTTGTAAGTGACCGTTGGTCAATTTGGCTCAATGGTGAATGATTTTTATTTTACATTTTGTTTACAATGGTCCTCGGCTGGCGAGGGCTTGACCATCGACAGCTTTTCATGGCCGGCAAAAGAGGATAGCTTCTCAAGCCAGAAAAGGCAGGAGCATGATCGATCAACGGAAAGCATATCTCTTCGGATTCACGACAGTTCTGCTCTGGTCCACCGTGGCCACGGCCTTCAAGCTCGCCCTGGCCCATCTGACCCCGGTGCAGCTCCTCTTCTGGGCCGCTCTGGTGTCCACCCTCGTGCTTGGGAGTATCGTGGCGGTCCAAGGCAAGCTCGGCCTGATCTTCGGCTTCACCCGCAGGGAGTATCTGCGCTCCCTGGCCCTGGGCGCGCTCAATCCATTTCT
>JAHJKV010000470.1 GCA_018822065.1 Pseudomonadota bacterium | reverse complement strand
CCATCTACAGGTATTTTGAGAACAAGAAGGAAATCCTCTCGGCCTTGCGCCATGAGGCCTTTGGGTTCTTTATTGAGCGGCAGAAAAAGTTTATTCCCCTGGAGGATCCATTGGAACGGGTGCGGAGAGCCGCACGTTTCTATGTGCAATTTGCCCTGGAGGAACCGGACTGGTTCGAGCTCATGTTCAACATGGGGCCGAGCACCGTGGCCCTGGGTGGCGAATGGGCCGCTCGGCCGCAAGAGACTTTCGACATGTTCCGCAAAGACGTGGCGGAATGTGTTGCCTGCAAATGTTTTGGCGATGAGGATGTCGATACCTTGGTTTTCGCCATCTGGTCCACCATGCACGGACTGGCCAATCTGGCGGTGAAAAAAAGGCTGGACGCCCTGGCGGGAGATCTGGATGTGAATGAACTGGCGGACAAGGTGGTCGCCTTTACCACTCGCCGGGCCTGACATGTTTTGCTGATTGCTGAGGAGGGGGTATGAACCGTTGGTCATGGCGAGACGTGGCCCTTGTTGCCGCTGTGCTGCTTTTCGCTGGATGTTCCGGGTCGGAGGAGGCCGGGAATGCAGAGGGAACGGTTCCGCAGGCTCAACCCGCTCCCACCGTTGCCGCTGCTCCTGTCGCTTCCGGACCGACGGGTGCGCGCACCTTCCAGGCCGAACCGGCAGCCCGAACCGTCACCCTGACCGGGTTTACCCGAGCCCGAACCTCCCTGACCCTGGTCAGCGAGGAAGAAGGGCGTGTCGTGGAGATACCGGTGGACCTGGGCGATGCCATCGGCGAGGACGGCGTCTTCGCCCGACTGGACACCACCTTCATCGAGTTGGATCTGGCCCAGAACCGGACGGAGCAAGCCCGGCTGGCTGGGGATGTCTCTTTCTATTCCAAGGAACTCAAGCGCTACGACAGCCTGGTCAAAAATGACAATGCCGCCCAGGCCACCCTGGACAGCCATGCACGCGATCATGGGGCTGCCAACCAGCAACTCCGGGGATTGCGATTGGAAGGGCAGCGCCTGGAAGAGCGGCTCAAGCGGTTCACCTTCACGGCCACGCCCGGCTGGAGGGTGAGCCAGCGGATGATCGAGCCGGGGCAGTGGATCACCCGTGGGCAGGCTGTGGGCGAGGTCGGGAACTACAACGAACTGTTGGTGCCCTTCGCGCTCTCATTGCCCGAACTTGATGGATTGAAGAAAATGGGCGAGACAGTGATCCTGGCTCTGCCCGAATTGCATGCCACGGTACCAGCAAGACTGCTGCGTGAAGCCCCTGGATTTGACCCTGAATCGCGCAAGATCAATGTCGATCTCGTCATCCTGGAGGGCGACTTCCCATTCCGGGGTGGCATCCGCACGGAATTGACCATTGATTTGCCGGACCCGGGCGGAGCGGTGACGGTTCCGGCCTCGGCATTGGTTCGGGCCTATGAAGACTATTTTCTGGTCAAGCCGGATGGTATCCGGGTCAAGGTGTTGCTCCTCGGCAGTGGGTCCGACGGTTCGCGCAGGGTATCCGCCGAGGAGGTTTCGCCGGGCGACGTTTTCTTGCTGCTCCCCGAGAGCAGCGGGTAGGGGGCATTTGTGAAGCCGCTGGTTCATTTCACGCTCAAGCAGACGGTTTTCATCAATCTGGTCTTTGTCATGCTCATGGTTGTGGGCGCCTTCTGCGTGTTCGACGTGGCTGTTGAGCGCTATCCCAATGTGGCCATGGGCAAGGTGATCATCACCGGCTTCCTGCCGGGGGCGAGCCCAGAGGAAGTGGAGACCCTGGTCACGCGAAAGATCGAAGACGCCCTGGATGATCTGGAGAACGTCGAATACGTTCGTTCCAGGTCATTTCGGGAACGCAGTTCGGTTCTGGTCAAGTTTCTGGACGACTCGGACTACAACCATCTCTATGCTGAACTGCGGTTCAAGGTGCTGGGCATCCAGAACGATCTGCCTGCGAGCATGGACCCCCCCTATTTTACCAAGATCGACGTCAACGAATGGCTGCCCGTGATCAACGTGAACCTGGTTGGGAACCGCACCAACCGGGCACTTTCGCTCATGGGCGACGAGTTGAAGCTCAGGCTTGAGCGTATTGACGGGGTCAAGGACGTGACCATCGACGGGGAGTTTACCCGCGAATTTCATGTGGAACTCGACCCCGAGCGGTTGATGCGCTTTGGGGTGACCTACAACGATGTTTCCGCAGCCCTCCAAGCGGCCAATGTCTCCATCCCCGCCGGTGATTTCCAGTCCCTTGACGGGGAGTACGTCATAGTTGTGGACCAGCGGTTTAGAAGCCGGGAAGATGTGGCTGCAGTTATTGTCCGCAGTGACTCGGATGGCTCGTTCGTGACTGTTGGAGATGTGCTCTCCGGTGCCAAGGTTTCCTACCGCGATCCCTTCATCATGTCCTCGGTGAACGGGCAGGATTCCGTTTCCCTCAAGGTTCGCAAGACCCCGGAGGGCAACGCCCTAGATATCTCCGACCGGGTGCGCGAAGTTGTGGACGGGTATGAACCCGTGTTGGTCAAGGAGGGGGTGCATGCGGTACTCACCCAGGATCAGCGGGTATACATCGACGAATCCATGTCCACCCTGGGCATGAACCTGCTGGCTGGGATCATCCTGGTCTCAGGAATCCTCTGGTGGGTCATGGGCTTCCGAAATGCGGCGTTGACTACGGCGGGGATTCCCTTTTCCTTCCTGGTAACCATGATCTTCATGTGGGTCACCGACAATTCCCTCAATGAGATCACCTTGTTCTCCTTCGTATTGGTGTCGGGTATCATCGTGGATGATGCCATAGTGGTGGTGGAGAATATCTACAGGCATCTGCAAGAGGGGAAGGAGCTCCGTCAGGCCGTGGTTGATGGCACGACCGAGGTTTTTCTCCCGGTCCTATCCGCAACTACGACCACCGTTGCGGCCTTTCTGCCCATGCTGATCATGACCGGCAGCATCGGGGAGTTTTTCGCCCAGGTCCCCAAGGCGGTTTCCTTTGCCATCATGGCCTCCCTGGTGGAATGCCTTATCATCTTGCCCTCCCATGTCCTGGAGTGGCCGGGTGCTGCAAACATGTCCCGCAGTGAACAGAGGGAACGCCCCGAACCACGGTTCATGCTTCGTCTGCGACAGAGGGTGAATGGCCTGTTGACCTATGTCCTGCGTCACCGGATGGCCAGCCTGGGGATAGTGCTGGGGAGCTTTGTGGTGGCGGTGCTGATGTTGGGGGTCTCGGTGGCTGGCAAGGCAAGGATCGTACGGATCAAATTCTTCCCGGACGACTACAATCTCTTCTATGTTGATCTCATTGGACCTGCCGGGACTTCCCTCCATGAGACCGCAACCAAGGGCAAGGACCTCTCCCGGTTCATCGCTGCTATGGGCGGGGGCGTGGCCAAGAATGCCACCTGTCTGGCCGGCATGGTCATGAATGATGACTACGAGAACGTTTACGGAACCAATAGCGCGTTCGTCATCGTGGAAATGCCTGCCAAGGAGGATCAGGATTTTCCTGGCAATCCGGACAACGACCCCCTGCGCTACTTGAACTGGATGCGGGAGCAGTTGAGGCCCTTTGAGCAGGGGGGGTGGACGCTGCGGGTCTGGCCGGAAAAGACCGGTCCCCCGGCCGGGAAGGCGGTCAATATCCGTATCCTCGGATCTGATTTCAACTCGGTGAGCGCCCTGAAGGACGCGGTCTGGAATTTTGTCACCGGCTCCCCGGACCTGGCTCTGCATCTGGTGGGGTTGCAGGTGGACAGCGGAACGCCCAACCGAGTGTTTCGCTTTGAGCCGAACCGGGCGCGCATTGCCGAATATGGACTCGGAGTGGACCAGGTGGCAGGGTTGGCGGCATCAGTCCTGGACGGGCGGTTTGTTGGCAAATACCGGCTCTCGGACGAAGACGTGGACCTGCGGTTGAAGATCGACCCGAAGGCCCTGGAGCAGCCGGAACAAGCCCTGGATATCCCAGTGTTAGAACATGACAGCGGTCCAGTGCGCCTGGGGGATCTCTGCGCTGTTCGTACCTACCGCGAGCCCGGTCAGTTGAACCGCTACCAGGGGCAGCGGGCCATCACCATGACCGCAGACGTCACCCCCGGGGCTCCGGTTTCGGCTCAGGAGGTGGCCTACAAGGTTCGCAGCTTCTATGAAACCATCCGCGATCAATATCCTGGCGCAACAGTGGACTTTGCCGGAGAGTTTGAGTCCACGGGTAAATCCTTCACCTCCCTGGCCTATGCCTTCATGATCTCGGTATTGCTCATCTATACCATTCTCGCCTGCCAGTTTCATTCCTATATCCAGCCGGTAATCATCATCTCGGCCATTGTTTTCGCCTTGATCGGGGTGGTTTTTGGAGTCGTTCTCAGCCGGAGCCTTTTCACGATAAACAGCTTCATCGCCACCATTGGCGTCGCCGGGGTGGTGGTGAACGATTCCCTGGTGTTGCTTGATTTTATCAACAAGCGCTATGCTGCGGGTCTGAGCCGAAGCGAAGCCATCTTTGAAGGAGTGCGGGTGCGCCTGCGCCCCATCCTGCTGACCACGGCCACCACCACCCTGGGGCTCCTGCCCATGGCCCTTGGCTTTCCCTATTATTCCAATGTCTGGTCCACCATGGCTACCACCTTTGTCACTGGTCTGTGCACGGCCACTGGGCTCTCCATCTTCATGGTCCCGGTCATGTGGGATCTGCTCATGGGGTATTCTGAGCGCCGTCGCAAAACGGGCTGAAATGAACCACGCAATAAGGTAATAAGTGTCCGCTCTGGACAGCCCGGTGGATTTGGGCGATTGTTTCACCTGAAATACTATTTTTTGGAGGGAGGTTTCATGCGGGGTGAGCGGTTTGCCAATATCTGTTTGTTCCATATCCTGGACGGCCTGCGTGACGGGTTGGGACATTTTTCGCGACCCACCCGTGCGGCGATGATCTATGCGTTCAAGCATGACGGCCCCTTGCACATCTACGACCCCATGGATCTGTTGCGAGGACATGAACCAAAGCTTCAGGATTTTTTTATCTACTCCCAGGCATGGCGAAAAGAACCGCCCTACGCGGAGGGAATGGAGTTTCTGACCCTGACCGAGCTCAAGGAACTCCAGTTGTCCGGCATCGTGGCTCATGGGGGCAGAAGCGATTCCGTGGCCTTTCAGGTCTGGTTTACCGAGGAACATCAGGACATGTGCTCCCTGGGACCAATCCGCATGTGGCTGGAATATGCCATCCGCCTCTTTGCCCAGAACTATGAAACCCAGAATGTCATGAGCATCGATACGGCCGGGTATGTGCTCCAGCAATGTGCCGTTCATGCCATCCGCGACTATCTCGTGGAAGAGCGCAGTTCCATGGGCAAGCTCGACACCCGGCTCCGGGTCTATCCCCTCCTGGATGCTGTGCTTGGCATTTCCAAAACCATGGAAGAGGGCGCTGCCCATGTTGGCGAAATCGCCTTTGTGGAGCCCAGCGAGCTTTACAACATGAATTTCCTGGCCTTGTTCCCTGATTTGGAGCGTCCGCTCCTGGCCAACCACAAGCATGTGCGCAAGATGTTGCAAAGCGTGGAAAACAGCGAGCGGAAATTGGTTTCCGACGGCCAGACCATCGTAGGCATTGCTACGGGAAGTGCACCAGATAGTGCCATCATAGCGGAGTTCAGGGCAACGCACGGGTTCTTGTGGTTGAACAACAGAATGGTGTGCAGCTTTGCAGACGGGACCTTTGCAGCGTCCAACCGTCAGGCCAATCTGGTGGAACTTGAGCTCAAGCTGGTGGAAACACGGCTGTCCCTTTCGGAGCAGCATACATTGATGCAGATCGTTGCCCGGTTGGTGGCCAGCGCGGCTGAACGTCGGCACGGGGCAGCCTTTGTGCTGGATTTTTCGGACGATGGGCTGGAAATCCCGGGCCAGCACCTGGTGCATCGGCTGGACTTGCGGCAGGAGCGCTTTTTGCAACTTGCCCGGTCTCTTTCCAAGGTGGACGGTGCCCTGCATATAGGCAGGGATCTGAAGCTTTCTGGGTTTGGTTGCCTGCTTGACGGGCTGAGTGTGCCTGGTGAAAACCGGGCAAGGGGGGCTCGCTACAACTCGGCCCTGCGGTTCTCCGCCGCCCATGACGATGTCATTGTGGTCGCGGTCTCATCGGACCGGCCTGTTTCCATCCTGCAAAATGGTGTCGAACTGACCGCTGCCTGCCAACTGGTGCATCTCAGCGGTTGTCCCACCCCGCCCGCTCTGGCCGAGTGGATTCACGGATAGAAAAACGGCTCCCGACTTCCTGTCGAGAGCCGTTCAGACACATTTCTCCCCCCTTCCGGCTTTAGCGGTAGGCGAGGGACAGTGCCTTGTCCCTGGTCACGCGGTTGGCGCGGGGGATCAGGTACTGGTCGGCAGACATGTCATCGAGATGGTAGACCGGTTCCATGTTGGGGTCCATGCTCGATTCCGAGGGATCATGGGCACCATACTTGGACCAGTCGATCTCGGACATGATTTCATCGAGGCTTTTGTGTTCATCCACGGAAAAGATGGGCTCGTACCCCTCTTCCCGCAAGGCCCTGATGGCCTCAGAGCTGCTGTCAGCTGTTACTTTATGGGTCATGGCGACGCTCCTCTCGTTGGTTCAAATCACACGAAATCGTTAATAGCAACCGGTGTGCCAATAATATTATTAATGTAATTTCAAGCATTTAATTTCGACACGAAGGGAGGCTTACAGCCTGTGTCAAAATGCCGACGAAAACTCGGAGGCAATGTTTTGATGGGAATGCTGGTGGGTTGACGGTACTGTAGTGGTCTGGAAACCAGTCAGTTGTGTTTAATAGAATCGTGACCAGGGCATATCATCATGATGGTATGAAAAGTCATAGTTATAGACAGTTGCGCGGGCAATACGCTATGGGTGTAATGCACTTCTCCTGGCTTGGGCACTGTGGATTGGCAATTCTCGAAGGTTTGCATGGATGAACCATTAGACGCTTTGCGACGCAAGCAGCGTCGGGACAAACTGGTCGCGATACTGGATGCGACTCCGGGTATGGGAGTTCGGACCAAAGAGAAGATTTTGCTCTTGTTCGACGCTCATGGCGGTGGCCCCAACGATGCATTGTCCCAAAGGACCGAAACCGAGCTCTCCTCCTCCATCCTGGACGAGGCAGGGGACGCTATCTTTATTCATGATCTTGATGGTGTGATTTTAAACATCAACGCCGTGGCCTGCCGCAGATTGGCCTATGCGCGTTCAGATCTGCTCGGGAGCCACATCGCAGACCTGGACCCAGAGCCCTCGCGAAAACACTTTCAGAGCATTCGTGACAGACTTTTGAGCCGTGGGACCTATGCCTACGAGGCTGTGCAGAAGCATCGCGATGGCCGTTTCCTGCCAGTTGAAATCAACGCACGAATCGTGGATTACCATGGCAATAAAGCCGTGCTGTGCATTGCCAGGGACATGACCGCCCGTAAGGTTGCCGAGTCCATCATGTTGGAACAGAAGCAGTTCCTGACCACCATTCTGGAGCACCTTCCAGTCGGGCTGTTTGTGAAGAAACCAAACCTGGGCTTTTCGTATCTCATATGGAACGCCACCATGGAACAACTCACGGGATTGAAGCGTGAGGATGTGATCGGAAAGACTGATTTTGATCTTTTTTCGGAAGAACAGGCTACTTTTTTCCGAAAGATGGACGAGGAAGTCATGGCCGGCAGGGTCACGGTGGAGATCCCTGTGGAGGATGTCGGCAGTGGTGCAAAGGCATTTAGGGCCCATACGATCAAGGTGCCCCTGTATGATCCAGCGGGACGACCGATGGCCCTAGTCGGCATTATTGAAGATATCACGGACCGGCTCCGTTTCGAGGCGCAGTTGCACGGCGTACGAGAGGAGCTTGAGTCCCGGGTCCAGGAGCGAACCGCCGAGGTGCAGAAGGCCCATGACCGGATCATGGAGGCCGAGGAACACTACCGGGCCCTCTATGAACAGGCGGCGGAGGCCATTTTCGTTCTCGATCCCGAGGGCAATTTTTTGCATGCCAATCCCGCAGCTGTAGACATCTTCGGTTACCAGCAGCAGGATCTTCAAGCCATGAATTCTTTGCAACTCCTGCATCCGGATGAGATTGATGCCGTCCCGAGCGCCCTCAAGGGGGTGCGCCTTGGCGGGAGCATCAATCTGGAAATGCGGGTGCGCCGCAAGGATGGAGGCTACTCCGATGTGGAAATGGGAGCCAAGGTCCTCCCTAATAAAAACATTCTGGCGACTATTTGGGACATCACTCAGCGAAAACAGCTGGAACAGGAGTTGTTGGCTGCCAAGGTGGCGGCTGAAGCAGCCAGTGCGGCAAAGAGTGAATTTTTGGCAAATATGAGCCACGAGATTCGTACTCCAATGGTGGGCATCCTGGGCATGACCGACATGGTGCTTTCCATGGACCTGAAGGAGCAGCAAAGGGAATATCTTGCGGGCATCAAGTCGGCTTCCCTCTCCCTTTTGGATATCATCAATGATATTCTCGACTTTTCAAAGATCGAAGCCAACAAGATGGAGCTGAAGCTTGCGCCATTCAGCTTGCAGGAACGCCTGGACAGTTTGTACGACACCTTTCGGCTGGACGCCGAGAGCAAAGGTATATCGCTGGTTTTCAGCAAGGAAGAGGGTATTCCAGATGGACTGATGGGTGATGCCGGCCGTTTGGGACAGGTTCTTGCCAATCTGCTGTCCAACGCCATAAAATTTACCGACAAGGGACGTGTGAAGCTGTCAGTCCACTTGTCGAAGTTGTCGGGACACAAGACCCGGTTGCGGTTCGAGGTGGAGGACACTGGAATCGGGATTCCAGACGATAAACTGGACCAGCTCTTTGACGTCTTTAGCCAACTCGATCCATCCCTGACGAAACGGCAGCGCGGAACCGGGCTGGGACTCGCTATTTCTCGCCGTCTGGTGGAGATGATGGGCGGGAGTATTGAACTCCGTAGTCAGGTCGGCGTAGGCAGCCGGTTCTGTTTTAGGCTTTCCTTCCGGCAGCAGGCACATGCCAAGAAAACAACCCAGGGCAGCTTGGCCAGTTCCACGGCTCGAAGGAAGGGCGTACGGGTGCTCCTGGCTGAAGACAATATGCTCAATCAGGAATTTTTGACCCATTTTTTACAGGAAGCGGGGCATGTCGTGACCGTGGCTGAAAATGGGAGGGTGGTGCTGGAGCTGTTGGCACAACAGCAATTCGACATTGTGCTCATGGATATCCAGATGCCAGAGGTGGATGGACTGAAGGCAACCGCTCTAATCCGGTCTTCCAAAGGGGGGGGGGTAGACCCGGCGATCCCGATTATCGCTCTGACTGCCTATGCCATGAAAGGTGACAAGGATCGGATGCTGGCCGCAGGCATGAATGATTACTTGACCAAGCCAGTGGACATGGAAAAGCTGTTTGCCAAAATAGAAGAACTTACCAGCTGAACGCCGAGAAGCTAGCTGTCAGTGTTGCCTTCTCGGGTTGTCCTGGGGCCGAAATCATATCGGGAAACGATGTTTCTCCCGGATTTTTTGGCCGTATAGAGTGCCGTGTCTGCAGCCTCCACCAACCGGTCCGCATCCCAGCCTTCTTCCAATTGGGCAACTCCGATGGAGATGGTGAAATGGATCGGAACACCGATGATTTTACCACCTTTTCGACTGAGAAATTCGTATCCCTCCACATCCTGGCGGATGCTTTCTGCCTCAAAGATGCTCCGATCAGCACCCATGGGGCAGACAATGACAAGTTCTTCCCCGCCAAAGCGGGCAGGGTATCCTTCGAAGCTGGCTGCATGGGAGTGAATCAGCTTGGCCAGAGCGCGAAGGAGGTCATCGCCCACCTGGTGGCCGTGGGTATCGTTGACTTGCTTGAAGTGGTCCACATCGATCATGAGCAGAGACAAAGGAGTGTGTCTGCTTTGGCTTTCGACAACCGTATCGTCGAGGTAGGAGTCAAAGGAGCGTCTGTTGTACAAGTCCGTGAGCAGCGGGTCGAAATTTGCCGTTCTCTCGAGGTTTCTCGCTTTTTCCTCCCAGTTGCGGGCTTCTTCCTTGAATTCCGTCACCAGTTCGGTGAGCATGCCGCGGACCTGTTTGATGATGTTGGTCTTGTTCTGGTCGGATTCCACGGCGGCGACGGTCTGCTGACCAAAGCGGTTGATGGTCTGTTCCTGCCGCTTGTTGGATCCCCGCAGGGCGGCAAACAGGGAGTTCATTTCGTCGACCAAGGTCACGGTGGAGCGTTTTTCGTTGTCCAGGGCGTTCTGCAGCTCCAAGGAAGCCTTGTTCTGGAGCATGAAGGATTCGATCTGGTCCACAATTTGGAGAAAGGTTTCCTTGGTGAGTTTGTTTTTGGCGATTTCTCTGAGGATGACTCGCTGTATCTCGGTTTTCTGGTTTTCGTCGTAGATGGTGAGGTGGGCGACGAGGTTGCGGGCGAAGAGGACAACGGAAAGCCAGTCCAGGTCGTCGGCAACACCGAAGTGCTCGAGAAGCGATCGAAATTCTTCCAAGCTTTTGTCTTTTTCAGTCATGCGCATGTCCCAGATGATGAACGATGGTTCCCGAAGCGTTGCAGACGCGGCGGGAAATCTTGCTGAAGCACACCTCCCCAACCAACATGGACAATGTATATTTTTTTGGATGAATTGGGAAGAGAGCAAAGGAAATAGACGCGGTATGCAAATGTGTCTGAGGTGGCCTATGGAAAGACCGATGGAGAGGGTCTGCCTGGTCGGTCAGTCATATCCGGGCTGTCGTGCTGAGGGTGAAATTTGAAATGGGTCTGATTGCCAAGTGCCTTCAAAGTGTCGCACTAAGTGTTAATTTATTCGAAATTGAGAGGTAAACACCCTCCGATTATATGCGAATGTGGCCCTGCGACCAAACGATCCGATGGTGCGGGTGCACGGCAGCTAACCAAGGGTGCTTGGGTCTAAAAACCGAAAGCAGCAATTTAAATACTGTAATACCAACAACTAGAAAATTTTTAGAAAAAATCTAGCAATGTGTTTGTGAAAAATTGTCGTGTTATAATTGCTCGCTCTTTCCCGATGAGGTGGTTTGCTGTACGATTTTGACAACAAGGAGTTTCGCTGATGACCCGTATGATTGTTCTCGTGGCAGTATTCCTCATGACGGGAGTTGTGCAGTTGGCCTACGCCGGTGCCGGAACCCTTGACCTGGCCGTCTATGGGAACGGCAGGGTCCTGGTGTGCGAGGTGCGTAGTCTGAGTTTGCCCGCTGACGGCGAGGTGGTCTTTTCCGGTGTTCCTGAAACGGTTCTGCCGGACACGCTTTCTGTGCGGTCTCTGACGGCACCGGATCGCTTTCGGGTGCT
Source organism: Pseudomonadota bacterium (assembly GCA_018822065.1). Taxonomy (GTDB): domain Bacteria; phylum Desulfobacterota; class Desulfovibrionia; order Desulfovibrionales; family Desulfovibrionaceae; genus JAHJKV01. Next base: position 1,363 of record JAHJKV010000470.1, on the reverse strand, counting down.
TGAGATCGGGTACCGGTTTGATCGGGCGGATGCGTCCACGCTGTTCCGGCGGTATCGTGGGCGTGAGGTGACCGTCATCCTGCCTGATCCCAGGGATGCCAATGGTCGGATCAGCCGCAAGGCGGTCTTGCTGGACGCCGGTGGAACGCCGGTCTTTGACCTAGGGGATTCAATCTATGTTGGTCCCTTCGAGGGGATATTGCTGCCGGAACTGCCTGAGGGTCTGGACCGGGAACCGACCCTGCGCTGGTTGGTGGAGAACCGCGGTCCAGCCCGACAAGATGTGGAAGTTTCCTATCTGGCCGACGGCATGGGCTGGCGCGCGGACTATGCCCTGATTTTGGATGAGCAAGGCAAGAACGCGGCCTTGAGCGCCTGGGCAACCATCGACAACCAGACGGGCATGGATTTCCCTGAGGCAGGTATCAAGCTGGTGGCCGGGGAGGTCAACAGGGTTTCCCCGCAGATGCGACAGGCCAAGTCCGAGGCCTATATGACCATGGATGCGGTCCCGGGACCACAGGAGCGTGCCGTTGGGGAGTATCACCTCTATGAACTGTCCCGCCCTGTGAGCCTGTCCCGGGCGGAGTCGCGTCAAGTCCGGCTCTTTTCAGCTCCCAAAGTGCCGGTCCGCTCCGAGTTGATCAGCCGGTTTACGGTCTGGGCCGGACAGCAAGGCAGGCCAATCGAGCAGCCAGTGGAGGCGTTCCTGGAATTCGAGAACGACGGGAAGAGCGGCCTGGGCCAGGCCATGCCCGCAGGAACAGCCCGGGTCTATAGGCGAGAGGTCGAGGGCGCAGCGCTGTTGTTGGGCGAGGATCAGGTGGGCCACGTTCCGGATGGGGAAAAGGTTCGCCTGAAGCTCGGAAATGCTTTTGATGTCACGGTGGAGCGGGTTCAGACCGCGTTCCGCAAGATAGGCAAGACCGCCGTCTCCATGACCTGGGAAATCACGGTGCGTAACGGGTCCAAGGTCGAAAAGCGGGTGAAGCTCCAGGAGATGCTCAACGGACAATGGAGCATCAGCAAGGCGACCATGAAGTATGAAAAGGTGTCATCGGGGATGGTGGAGTTTGAACTCGTGCTTCCGCCTGGCAAGGGGGCGACCACCCTGAGCTATAGCGTGGACATTTCCTAGTGGTCTGGTTTGCGCACAGAGGGCCGCTGGGGGTGTTTTTGGGGCCGCTGGCGCAGGACATATGTTGGCGAAGGCGAACGGCCCTTAGGGGCCGTTTTGCGTGATGGCGAGTTCTTCCATGAGTTCTGCCAGCAAAGGGAAGGGCATCTGTCCGAAATCGAGGAGGGAGCGGTAGAAATTCTTGAGGCCGAGGCGGGTGGCGAATCGGTTGCGGAGCTCCAGGAT
>JAHJKV010000469.1 GCA_018822065.1 Pseudomonadota bacterium | reverse complement strand
GTCATCGCGGCCATGATTCTGTATCAATTCGGAACTGGGCCGATCCGTGGTTTTGCCGTCACCCTGACCCTCGGCATCATCACCTCCATGTTCACCGCCATCTTCGTCTCGCACATCCTGTTCGACGTGTATACGTCCAGGCGTGATGAGACGAAGTCCATCAGCATCTAGGAGAGGCGAAAAGTGGGAATCTCCATTATCAAACCGGATACCCGGATCAACTTCATAGGCTTTCGCAAGGTAGCCTACGTTATCTCGGCGATATGCATCCTCGTTGGCGTCGCATCCATTGCCATGCAGGGTGGGCCTCGATTTGGCATTGACTTTGCCGGTGGTGTCGTTGTTCAGGCAAAGATTGACACTGAGACCGATATCTCTTCCGAACAGGTCCAGAGAGCACTGTCTGACAGTGGGTTACCCGGCATGGTTGTTCAGGCCATACTTGACGGTAAAAACGAATACATGATTCGAACCTCGGCTTCAGACATGGACACTGAGGAAATTCGTCAGACAGTGACCCAGGAACTATCCAAGGTTTTTACCGATGCAAAGATCGAGATACGGCGCACGGAGATGGTTGGTCCCAAGGTTAGCTCCGACCTCAAGACCAATGCCTTGAAGGCCATGTTCTACGCCGTGCTCCTGATCACCATCTATATCTCAGGTCGCTTCGAACAGAAGTGGATGATCGCCGGTATCATGGCTGTGGCGCTTTTCCTGGGATTGACCGGACTGGACTTTATCGGCATGCCCATGTCGTTTTTGATCATCGGTGCGCTTTGCATATCCGTAGGTTTATGTTGGTACCTTAAACTAAACTATGCCCTTGGGGCGGTGGTCGCGCTTATACACGATGTGATCATCACCATTGGTGTGTTCTCGATCTTAGGCAAGGAGTTTGACCTGACCACCATTGCGGCGCTCTTGACCATCATCGGTTACTCGCTCAATGACACGATCATCGTTTTTGACCGTATTCGTGAGAACATGCGGTCCAAGGCCAAGGACTCCTTTGCGACGACCATAAATATCTCCGTGAACCAGACGCTTTCCCGGACTATTCTGACCTCTGGCACGACCTTGCTGGTCGTGCTCACTTTGGCTATTCTTGGAGGCGGAGCCATCCATGACTTCGCCATTGCCCTGCTTGTGGGCATTGCTGTCGGCACCTATTCTTCTATTTTTGTGGCCAGTCCGATTCTTCTCGGTTTCGGTCCTTCCGCCACGGATATCGAAGAGGATAATAATGATAAGTAGCTGATATTGATATAACGCTCTACGCCCCCTGGCTTTCGGAGTCAGGGGGCTTTTTTTTGAGGTTTCAGAGGAAATGATATTCCTTGCCGAGCAAAAATGTCTTAGATGAGGTCTGTATGTATAGTGATCTGTTATTATTCATGAAAGGAGCTGTTATCGGATTTTCGGTCGCTGCTCCCCTTGGTCCCATCGGTTTTTTGTGTCTCCAGCGCACACTGACCAATGGAACAGCCCATGGATTTGCCACGGGGCTTGGCGTCGCGATGGCGGACGGAGTTTATGGCGTGACGGCAGCTTTGGGGCTCATGGCTCTGATGGACACGCTCGTGGGAATCGGACCCGCCCTGCGGCTGCTGGGCGGGTTGTTTATTCTCTGGATCGGCTGGCGAATCCTGCGAAACGAAAGTATGGGTTCATCTGAACAAAATGAGAAGGCAGGTCTGGTCAAGGCCTTTGCCTCGGCCTTTGGGCTGACGCTCTCCAACCCTATGACCATTCTCTCCTTCCTGGCCATCTTTACCAGCTTCAACCTTGTCGGTGAAAGCAATACGAGTGCGCTGTTAGTAGTGGCCGGTGTATTTTTCGGGTCTTTGGGGTGGTGGATCACCTTGACAATCTTGACCACGGTCTTTCGGGGGCTGGTGCAGGATAAGCTCACCTGGGTAAACCGAGTGGCTGGGGTGGTGGTTATCTGTTTTGGACTGGCAGCGGTGGTCGGGTTTTAGCTCGTGTTTGTCTTTTCCCGGAGAAGCTTCAGATAGTCCACCGCTTCGAGAGTGCCTTCGACCGGTGCCCAACTGGCGAAGTCCTTGTCCGTGGTTTGGGCATAGGGCCCGGTTTTGCATTCGAGCATGATTGTATCCGGTTCCAGGACTATGGAGGTATGGTAAACGCCAGGTTCCATGTCAACTCCGATGATCTCGCCACCGGCCTGGCACTCTATGATCTGTTCAATGGTGCCGTCATCGTGAAAGATGATCACGCGCAGGGCACCTCGAAGCACGAGGAACAACTCCGCCTTGGGCGGGTCGAAGTGGCGATGGGGCCTAAAATACGTGCCTGGCTGCATGGCGTTGAACATGCGGTGAAAGGAGTCGTCATCTGAGGTATGCAGGCGTTGGATGATACGTCCACGTGGGCTGTTGCGAGACATCTCGACAGCATGGTCAAGCATGGCAGATGTCAGTGGGGTTGCCTGAGTTTTAGGAGCAGAAAGGGCGGTTGGAAAAATTGTTTTCGTCATCCTTCAAATATATCCAGTCACGGTATGGTTGGCAATTTGGTGAGAACAGGCAAAGAAAATACCAAAAAAAAGGCCCGCCACAGGTGGCAGGCCTTGACCATTTCAGAGGCAGGTGTGCTTAGACCAACTGAGTCATCAGATATTCTTTCAGCTCGTTGATGCCCTTCTCGCCATCGAGTTCGATGAACTTGAAGCCGCCGTTTTTCATATTCTTGTAGAAATTGCAGCCAGCCACGGTGCCGGTGGCATCATCATAGTAGATGTCGTGGCGCTT
>JAHJKV010000468.1 GCA_018822065.1 Pseudomonadota bacterium | reverse complement strand
CTTCATGGGAACGGGCACGGGAACATGAACGGAATCAGATCGGTTGTCAAGTCCGCCGGACTACTTTTTGACCGGCGAGAGCATCATGGACATGGTCCGTCCCTCGCTTGAAGGTGGCTGCTCGACCTTGGCGATATCCGCAGTGTCCTCCACGACCCGCTCAAGGACCATGAGTCCACGGTCCTTGTGTACAATCTCGCGGCCACGGAAGAAAATGGTCACCTTGCAGCGGTCACCGTTGCCCAGAAATTTGACAATGCTACGAAGCTTGGTCTGGTAGTCATGATCATCGGTCTTGGGCCGGAACTTGACTTCCTTGATCTGGATAACCGTCTGGTTTTTCTTGGCTTCCTGCAACCGCTTCTGCTGCTGATACTTGAACTTGCCATAGTCCATGATCCTGCAGACAGGGGGATCGGCGCTTGCAGCGACCTCGACCAAGTCGAGCCCTTTTTCACGTGCCAACGACAATGCGTCACGGGTGGCCATGACGCCCAACTGTTCACCTTCTTCGTCTACGACACGAATCTGAGGGATACGAATACCCTCATTGCGTCGGACGCCATCATCCCGCCGGGGCGGGCGGCGGTCAAATCGTGGAAAAGCTATAGCTCATTCCTCCATCTAAAAAGGGCTTTCGCGCCGCATCAATGATCATATCCGCGGCCTCCTCGACACTCATCAAACCAGGATCATCTCCGTGGCGCATGCGCACGTTGACGCTCCCGGATTCCTTTTCCTTGTCCCCGACCACCAACATGTACGGAATCTTGTTCATCTGGGCTTCCCGCACCTTGTAGCCGAGTTTCTCGTTTCTCGTATCCGCTTCGACCCGGATGCCCTTGGCAGCCAAAACCAAGCGAACTTCTTCAGCAAAGTCGTTCTGACTGTCGGTCACAGTGAGCACTGTGGCCTGCACCGGAGCCAGCCAGACAGGGAAAGCACCGGCGAAATGCTCAATCAGCACTCCCAGGAACCGTTCCAGCGATCCAAGGATGACACGATGAAGCATGACTGGGCGGTGGCGTTCACCGTCCTCGCCCACATATACCAAGTCAAAGCGCTCTGGCAAGGTGAAATCACATTGTATCGTGGCACATTGCCAGCGTCTTTCCAAGGCATCCTTGATGATAATGTCAATCTTGGGACCATAGAACGCGCCGTCACCCTCGTTGATCTCGTAGTCCCAGTTCATGGCCTTGAGGGAGTTCTCCAGGGCCAAGGTGGCCCGGTCCCAGTCCTCGTCGCTGCCGATGGACTTCTCAGGCCGGGTCGATATCTCGGCCTGGAATTCGAATCCGAACAGCTCCATGACATCCTTGACGAAAGTGGCCACACCTATAATTTCTTCCTGCAACTGATCCGGGCGACAGATCAGATGCGCGTCATCCTGGGTGAAGCTCCGAACCCGGAGCAGACCGTGCAACACGCCGGACTTCTCGTGGCGGTGAACAACGCCGTGCTCAAAATAGCGGATGGGCAGGTCGCGGTAGCTTCTGATCTTCGATTTATAGATGAGCATGTGCGAGAGGCAGTTCATGGGCTTGATGCCGTACCGCTGCTCATCGATCTCGGTGAAATACATGTTCTCGCGGTAGTTGTCGTAGTGCCCCGACTTCTCCCACAATTCCTGCCTGAGGATCAGCGGTCCCTGGACCAGGTCGTAACCGCGCTTCAGGTGTTCCTTCTTCTCGAAGTCCTCCAGTATGGCCCGGACCAGCGCCCCTTTGGGATGCCAGAGGATCATACCCCCGCCCACATCCTCGTGGGTGGAGAAAAGGTCCAACTGGGGACCGAGCTTGCGGTGGTCCCGCTTCTTGGCCTCTTCCAGGCGCTCCAGGTGCTTCTTCAGGGCCTTGGGGGAATCCCAGGCCGTGCCGTAGATGCGCTGCAACTGCTTGTTCTTCTCATCGCCGCGCCAATAGGCACCGGCCACACTCAAGAGCTTGAAGGCTTTGAGCATGCCGGTTCTGGTCACATGGGGCCCCCGGCAGAGGTCTGTGAACTCGCCGTGCTGGTACAAGGAAAAATGCCCTCCGCCCAGGTCATCCATGATCTCCAGCTTGTAGCTCTCGCCCTGGGCCGTGAAAAAGGCCTTGGCCTCGTCGATGTCCATCTCCGAACGGGTGAAGACCTTGTCGGAACCGACGCTGCGGAGCATCTCCGCCTCGATGGCTTCCAGGTCCTCGGGGGTGAAGGCGCGCTCAAAGTCGAAGTCGTAATAAAAGCCGTCCTTGATGGAGGGGCCGATGGTCACCTTGGCCTCGGGGAAGAGCTTCTTCACTGCTTCGGCCATGAGGTGGGAGGTGGAGTGGCGGATGACGTTTAGACCGGTTTCACTGCCCGCCTCCACGCCCTCAAGCACTGTGCATCCATCTGGCACCGAAGTACCCAGATCAAGCAGGGTCTCGCCGCACCGGGCCACGACCACGTTCTTGAACTGCTTCTTGGAAAGCCCTTCCTTGAGGACCTCGCCGCAGCTTGCGCCAGCGGTCGCCTCGACCTTCTGTCCGTTCACCTCGATCAGCACGACTCGACTCCTTGAGCCCCAGGGACTCCATATACTTTCCTGCGCACCAGTCCCGATGCGTTCAGGACAACATCTAAAGAGAGTTGTTGTTAATGAGCCGAGGAGATGATGTCAAGGAAATGCGCGGCTCCCCGCCACCTAAAAAAACCAGCCCAGCTCTTTGTTTCTCATACTTTCGCCGGATGGACCGCAAGGTTGCCCATGCGCTAACATGCAGGTCAGAGGGCATTGACCATTCGCGACCTCCACCGCCCTGGGCATCGTCATCCAGAAGGACATCCTGATGACCGACGACGAAGTATAGTAAGGAGCAGGTTCTGCAGACTATGCGCACATGGAAACTGACGACTATCATTGGCTCTGCCATTACCGGACTGGTAGCTTTTTCGGCACTGCTTGTCGCTCTACCGCTTTACTCCACCTTCGACAAGCAACTGGTGCGCGAATTCAATTTGAAAGCCCTGGCCGAAGGGCGGGAAGTCTCGGTCACACTTTCCTCCCAGCTGGAGATGGTCCGCGAACGCGTGAACGAACTGACCCTGGACAACAACATCCGGGTCCCGCTCATGCTCGACGTGGGCTTCCAGCTTCGAGAGCGCCTCATCACTTATGATGACCGCCCAGTCGGCACTTCCTTCTTTGTCCTCGGAGCGGCCACAGGACGTATGGAAACCTCTGCTCCTGCCATGTCGAGAACTTCGGGCCTGGCCCGATCCTATCTCTCTGGCTACCAAGAAAACGAGAGTGTGAGCCGTTCAGCCGAAGGCCAGTTCGCCATCGGCTTCACCCGAACCATCGAACGGCACGGTCAGAAAATCGGAACTGCGCTGGCCCTCAATATATTCTCCCCCAGTTCCCTAGCCATCCCGCCCGGCTCGAAACTGATCTATGAATCCGAACAGGGCTCTTGGGATTTCCTGACCGGACTGTCCGTAGACCTCCGCCTCGCAGGCGTCGAAATGGACATGACCCAGGCCAGCTTAGAAGGTGGCCACGGCATCCTGGTGCCCATGCCGACCCAGCCTGACATCATGCTCTTCGTCCCCAGGACCGAGTTAGACCAGACCCGGCAGTCGAGCATGTCTATCGCCATCCTCCTGAGCCTGCTGACCATCGCCATCGGCATCGCTGTCTCTTTCCTCCTGGCCAAACTTTTCGCACGCCCCCTTCGGGCCGTGGCCGCTTCCGCCCGCCGCGTCGCAGACGGGGTTGCCGAACCAGCGGAACTTGCCAATCATTCGCATATCGTCGAACTAGGTCAGTTCTCCGAGTCGCTCCTTGAAATCGTGCACAGCCTGCGCCGGGCCGAGGAACTCAAACGCTACCAGGAATTGTTCGATTCGGTCGGCGAAGCCGTCTGCCTGCTCGGACGCGATGGCCGGATCATCGAGACCAATGAAGTCGCGCCCCTGAAGTTCGGCATCTCACGGCGGGAGTTTTTGAAGGCCAACGTGTACGATTTTGTCGCCGAAAAGATGCATGGCGATTTCCGCGCCGCCCTGGAGGAAGTCGTCGACTCTGGCGAACCCCAGGTGATCGAGACCAACTGCCTTGGCCCGGACGGCAAGGTCTACGAAACCTCCCACCACATGCGCCGCATCGAACTGGACAATACCCCGGCCATCCTCTCGGTGAACATCGACATCACCCAGCGCAAACGAATGGAGCGTGACCTCATTGCCTCCAAGCAACATGCAGAAAACGCCAACCGGGCCAAAACCGAATTCATGGCCAACATGAGCCACGAAATTCGCACACCGCTGAACGCAGTGATGGGCCTGCTTGAGGTCCTCTCGGAATCGGATCTGGACGAGGAACAGACCACCTGCGTCCAGGTGGCGCGCCGGTCGGCAAACAGCCTGCTGACCGTCATCGGCGACATCCTCGATATCACCAAGGTGGAGGCAGGCAAGCTGATGCTCTGCCATGACCGCTTCCTCTCCGCCGACCTGTTCCAGTCCGTGCAGGAAACCTTCAGTACCGCAGCCGAACACAAGGGACTCGATTTCCAGATGCACATCGATCCGCTGATCCCCGACACCCTGACCGGTGACGCGGGCCGCATCAGACAGGTTCTGTTCAACCTGGTTGGCAACGCGGTAAAATTCACCGAGGCCGGTGGGGTGAAGGTCGCAGCCAGCCTGGTGAGCTCCACCCCGGGGCATGATCGCGTCCGTGTCCTTTTCTCCATCTCCGACACCGGCATCGGCATCCCCGAGGAAATGACCAATATTATCTTCGACGTCTTTACCCAGGCCGACGGCTCCTATTCGAGAAACTTCCAGGGCACGGGGCTAGGGCTGGGATTGGTCAAACGGCTGGTGGACATGATGGGCGGCACCTTGGACCTGGATAGTACGGTCGGCAAGGGAACGACCATCTATGTTTCCCTGAGCCTGGCCACAGCCTGCACCTCCCTCGCTCCCCCGGCCCCTGTCGAACTGACGACTGCCGCATCAACCCTGGAGACACCCGGCCAGAAGTCACTCCTGGTGGTGGAGGACAACGCCAGCAACCGCATGACCATCGAAGCCATGCTCCGACGGCTCGGCTACTCGGTCCTGCTCGCCGAGGATGGCAAACAGGCCTTGGAATTGCTCGCCAGCCATCCCGTGGACCTGGTGCTCATGGACATCCAGATGCCTGTCATGGATGGGATGGAAACCACCCGGACCATCCGGGCCCTGGAAAACCCCACCCTGGCCGCCGTCCCCATCATCGCGGTTACCGCCCACGCCATGCAGGGCGACCGTGAACGATTCCTCGCCGCAGGCATGGACGAATACATCGCCAAGCCAGTGCGAAAGGTCATCCTAGCCGAGACCTTGAGCCGTATGTTGAGAAAGGACCAACCCCAGTAAAATAGACCTGAAACAAGGCCGCCCCGCGCCTGCGCGATAATATGCCATCACCAACAAGAAAAGGGCTTACGGTTGTATCCGTAAGCCCTTGATCTTTCTGGT
>JAHJKV010000047.1 GCA_018822065.1 Pseudomonadota bacterium | reverse complement strand
TGATCAGCTGGTCGCTAGACCTTGAAGATCTTGTCGATCTTTTCGCCCAGGGTTTCCGGCGTGAAGGGTTTGACGATGTAGTTGGAAACCTTGGCCTGAACCGCCTCGATTATGTTTTCCTGCTGCGCCTCGGCAGTGACCATGAGGAAGGGGATGTCCGCATATTCCTCGCTGGCTCGCACCTTGCGCAGCAGTTCGATGCCAGTCATCTTGGGCATATTCCAGTCCGAGACGATGAATTCGATATTGTCCTTGTTCAGAACATCCCAGGCTGTCGTGCCATCGTCGGCTTCCACGATGTTTTCAAAGCCAAGTTGTCTGAGGATATTCTTCACAATCTTACGCATGGTGGAGAAGTCATCCACCACGAGAACGCGCATCTTTTTGTTCATGTCAGCTCCGTTTCATCTTCGTATTTTAAGCGATAGTTCTCCCTCAGTTTTTTGAGGGCCTGCGAATGCAACTGGGAAACACGTCCTTCGGTTATGTCCATAACCTCGGCGGTTTCCTTCATGTTCAATTCTTCACCATAATATAAGGATATGACGAGTTTTTCCCGTTCGGTCAACTCATCAATGAGCCCAGCGACCTTGGTGACCATCTCCTGGAAGGCCGTGGTTTGGTAAGGCTCGTTTTCACCGGAGGCGTCGCGCGAGCCGACGATGTTGTCCTGGAAAGCGTCGAGGCTGATGCATAATTGATTCTGCAATGCCTCCATGCCCTGCTGCACATCTTTGGTGGACATGCCGGTCTGTTCTTCGATTTCCTGTGCCGTGGCCGTTGCGCCGGTCTGATGCTCGATGGTGCGCATGGCTTCCTCGATGCTTTTGACCTTTTGGCGCAGACCTCTGGAGAACCAGTCCATGCGCCTCAGTTCGTCGAGCATGGAACCCTTGATGCGGTTCTCCGAGTAGGTATCGAACTTGATGCCGAGATCTGGTCGGAATTTTGACAACGCATCCAGCAGTCCCAGGCTGCCTGCGCTGATGAGCTCATTCAGCTCTACGTTTTGAGGCAGTTTGGCCTTGAGTCGGAGTGCGAGAATGCGAATTTTTGGCGCAAAGTGTCGTACGATCTCCTCCTGCGCGCGCGGGGGGAAATCGTTCCAGGCAATAGCCCCTGTTTCCAGATCAAGCCACGGACTGATCTTGGAAGAGGAGTTTTTTCCAGAAGAACTTAATGTTGCCATCGACATAGGTCGCTGCTTTCCAGTTGTCTATCGCATGTGCTGCGCTTACCAGACTCTGCGCGGCTTTGGACTCCGGAGCCATTTTGCAAAACGGTGTCTGGTTGATAACCGCTTTACGCACTGCCATGTCCTGGGGAATAAATCCTACCAGGTCGAGGGAAACGCCTGAGAGGAAGTGATCGCAGGCATTGTGTAGCTTGAGATACACTTCCTTGGCCGCCTTTTCGCTTTGGGCCATGTTCACCAACACCCGGAATCGTTCGATGCCGTGATGCAGTTTGAGCACTTTGACCAGGGCGTATGCATCGGTGAGAGAGGTGGGCTCGGGCGTCAAAACCAGGAGCCGTTCCTGCACCGCTAGGTTGAAATATAAAACATTGTCATTGATCCCGGCACCCGTGTCAACGATGAGGTGATCAATATCGTCTTCGAGGAAATCCATGGCTTCAAGAAGTTCGAGTTTTTGGCCCGTATCCAGGTTGACCATGTCCGACACACCGGAGGAGGCGGGCAGTATACGGAAGCCGTAGCTCGTCTCAAAAAGAATCTTATCCATGCTCATGCCGTCGTGGAAGAGGTGGAAAAGATTGTATTTTGGTGTTTGGCCCAGGATGACATCGACATTGGCCAGCCCCAAGTCGGCGTCGAGAAGGACAACGCGTCGTCCCATCTTGGCCAGACAATAGGCCAGGTTGACCGAGATATTGGTCTTGCCAACGCCGCCTTTGCCGCTTGTTACTGAGAATACCAGGGGAAGTTTATTCATATCCGTTACGCTCCTTACCGTGCGCCCACCGGGAGTTGATGCTTGAACAGAAGCCGCCAAACCATTTCCTTGTCGGCGGGAGCCATGCTGTTCCGGAGTCCTGACCCAAAGCTGAGGGCGGAAAACGGCAGGCCGGTGGAGCAGGCCAAGTTGAGCATGGGACCGAAGGTACAAGCTTCGTCGAGTTTCGTCCAGATAATGGAAGAGAGTTTGTTGGAAGCATATTTTGTCATGAAGGCGTCATATTGGGCCGGGCCGTAGTGGGGGGAGAGCACCAGGTGCACAGCCAGCCCGGCGGTCTGGTTCATGCCGAAGTCGGTCAGACGTCCAGGGAGATTTTCGTCCATGTCCAGGCTGGGCATGTCGATGAGTACCAGGTCGAAATCGCGGCTTTCCGCCACCAGCATGGCAAAGTCTTCCTTGGTCGCCAGTTCCCGGAAGCCCAGGGAGGCGAGTTCCGCATAGTGTCTCAGCACCATGCGACCCTGTCCCCGACCGCTGTCGGCAGATGCCAGCAGGATGCGAGCCTCGGGATGCTGCTTCTTTTCGCGCAGAGCCCAGCGGATGAGCGCCGAGGTCTTGCCCACCCCGCCGGGACCGGCAAAGGCGTGCAACTTGGCGTCCCAGGACTGGCGCGCCAGGGGCCGAGCCGTGGCCAGGGATTCGAGAATGGGCAGCACAGAGCGGTTCCTGTCCTCGGTCAGTTCCGAATAAATCCGAACAAGCACCTTTTCGTCCACGCCTTCGCGTTCCAGGTAGTCCATGGCCACGCGCTGGGTGGGAGAGAGCAACTCCGGGTCGCGCTTGGAGCGCATGAACTGCATCAACACATCCTTGATCTGCTTCCATTCATCGGTGAGCGGGCTCATGGCATTGAGGCTCTGGCTCAGGAAGGCGTCTTTGCTCATGGGAGTCCCGGCCGCGTCGAAGGCCGTCGGAGCGGCGGAGGACGGGGTCTCCT
>JAHJKV010000467.1 GCA_018822065.1 Pseudomonadota bacterium | reverse complement strand
TGATGTAGTAGCCCAGGCTGCATTCCAGGATGTGGTCGGTATTCACTGCCCAGATGTAGAGCAGCCAGTTGATGCCGATGAGCAGGCTGCTGCATCCCAGCAGCAGCAGGTTGCGCCGGGAGCGCAGGGCCGTCGCCACCTCGCCCCCGCGTCGCAGCAGGAGGACGAGCAGCCCGGAAAAGAGCAGGGACCAGACAATCCTATGGCACAAAATCTCAAAGGGGGGCACGGCCTTGAGGGCTTTCCAGTACAGGGGCAGCAGCCCCCAGATGGTGAAGGCTCCGACGCCTGCTGCTAGGCCCTGCCAGGTGGATTTCGTCTGCATCATTCCTCCGGGGTGGTCCGGTCGCAGGGTACGAGGTTCCGGACGGAAGTAAAGTGTAAAAAAAATGGGCATGAAAAAAGCCCCGGCAGCACAGGCTTTCGGGGCTTTGTCGGATCATTTGACTATGGCGATATCAGGACAATTCTTACGGCATTTATTAGGGCATCATGGGGGCCAGCTTGAGACCGGCGTCCGGCTCTAGGCCGAGCATGAGGTTCGCATTGGCAACCGCCTGGCCTGAGGCGCCCCGGCAGAGGTTGTCGATGGCCGACAGGATGATCAGCCGCCCGGTGCGCGGGTCGGGCACCAGGCCGATGTCGCAGAACATGGTGCCGCGTACCCAGCGGGTTTCGGGCAATCGTCCGGCGGGCAGAACCCGAACCCAGGGTTCGTGTCCGTAGAATTTGTCGTAGCTGGCGCGGATGGCCGCCTCGTCCACGCCGGGCTTGAGCATTGTGTACATGGTCGAGAGGATGCCGCGGTCGATGGGCAGCAGATGGGTGCTGAAGGACACGGTCATGGGTTGCCCGGCAGCCATGGAAAGCTCCTGTTCGATCTCCGGGGCATGGCGGTGACGGGGAAGGCTGTAGGCCCGGAAGGAGTCGGCCACCTCGCAGAAAGCGGTGCCAACGTTCGCCTTGCGGCCCGCGCCCGAGGTGCCGGACTTGGCGTCGATGACGATGTTCTCCGGTTCCACCAGGCCGTCGGCCAGGGCCGGGGTCAGGCCGAGGATGGCGGAGGTGGGGTAACAGCCGGGGTTGGCGATGAGTCGGGCGGTCTTGATCTGGTCGCGGTAAAACTCGGGCAGGCCATAGACCGCCTCCTGAAGCAGGTCCGCGCGGGTGTGCTCCACATCGTACCATTCCTCGTAGACGGCCTTGCTGCGCAGGCGGAAGTCGGCGGAGAGGTCCACCACCTTGACGCCAGCCGCGAGCAGGGCATCGGCGATCTCCATGGCGGTCTTGTGGGGCACGGCCAGGAAGACCACCTTGCACTGCCGGGCCAGTTCGGCCACGTCAGGGGCGGTGATCTTGATGTCGCCCATGTTTGTGCCCTGCAGGAAGGGGTAGATGTCGTCCAACCTTTTGCCTGCTTCGGCCCGGGAGGTAGCGCAGACGAGTTCGAGGCTGGGATGACCGGCCAGGATGCGGGCCAGTTCCATGCCGGTGTAGCCGGTCACGCCCACCAGCCCGGCGGGTATTGTTGCAGACATGAGGGTCTCCGTTATTTGGACTTGTTCACGTAGCGCATGCGCAGGTCGTAGAGCAGGTCGCACATGAGCTTGGCTTCCTTGTCCTCAAGGCCGTTTTTGATCTTGTTCTGGAGCATGGCGATGATGTCGATGGTGTGTTTTGCCAGGTGCGGCATGTACACGGTCTCCCCGGTGGTCGGGTCCGGGGTTTCGCCCAGTGCCATCAGGGCCGAGGAGGAGAGGGACATCAGGAAGGTGGAAAAATTCACTTCCAGGGGCACCCCTTCCATGGGGTTGGACCTGCAGGTATCGTCAGCCATCGGGAGCCTCCAATGCAATGTTTCCAGAAGTATACCGCAAGCGACGCCAGGGCTCAAGACTATCCTAATGCGCTTCAGCCCAATTCTGCCCGGTTCCAGCATCCACCTTCAGCGGCACGGCAAGCTCCGTGACCGACTGCATCAGGGCCTTGAGCCGGTCGGCTGCGGCCGGGGC
>JAHJKV010000466.1 GCA_018822065.1 Pseudomonadota bacterium | reverse complement strand
TCCACCTCGTCCAGGGTGGGGGGGCGGGTGCCGACGATACTCATCTCGCCGCGCAGCACATTGATGAACTGGGGAAATTCGTCCAGGGAGGTCTTTCGCAGGAAGTTGCCCACGCGGGTGATGCGAGGATCGTTCTTCATCTTGAACATCTTGTCGTCCATGATGTTATTGGCCATGAGCTCGGCCTTTCTCGCCTCGGCATCCGTGTACATGGTACGAAATTTATAGCAGCCGAAAACCCGCCGGTTCTGCCCCATGCGGGGCTGCTTGAACAATACAGGGCCGGGGTCGTCCAGCTTGATGGCCAAGGCGATGAAGGGATACATGAGGCACATGACCAGAAAGCCGATCAGCCCCACGGCAAAGTCCAGCAGAGCCTTGTACAACAGTCCGGTGGCGCTGATGCGGATTCTGGCCCTGGACAAGGTGGGAATGCCCTGGATGCGCTCCACGGTCAGGGGCAACCGGTCGTCCGGTTCATACATCGAGGGAACCAGTCTGTAGGAGACCCCCAAGTCGTCGCAGAGCTTCATGTAGGGCCGGATATCGCCGCTTTTAGGCAGGACAAAGACAACCTCGTCCACGCTCTTGTCTTGCAGCACCTGGTCGAAATCCTCCATGCTCCCCAACTGTTGAATACCCTGCATCACATCCACGGACCAACGGAAGGGCTTGAGATACCCGGCCATGACATGGCCCCAGCTGAGCTGCTGTTTGTAGGCTTCAAGCACCTTGGCGGCCCGCTCGTCCGAGCCAGCGATGAGGACCTGGCGGGCGTTGAACCCCTTGGCCAGCCACCGCTGCATGTAGATATCCACCAGGAGTCGTTGCGCCATGCTGCCCACAAACAGACTCCCGCCCCAGAAAAGGAAGAAAAGTCGGCTGACGTCAAATATTTTCAAGGAATAGAGGGCAATGAGCAGAACTGCGAAATCAGCCGCTACCACCGTGCCCAGGCGGACGGTCATCCAGAAGATTCCCGGAGGCTTTTTGTCCGAATACATGCCCGCCCGGCCCATGGCAAAGGTGTTCACGAACATGAGGAACAGGATCATGCCTGTGAACAAGACCGGGTCGATCTCCCAGATGTAGCCGCTATCGAGAAATTTCAGATATTTCGCGAGATACCCGCTGCCGATGACCAGCAAACCATCGAACAGGATCATGAGGGTAATGACGATCTGTACCTGCTGCCCGAACATGACTACTGCTCAGAGGGCAATATGCCCGGAATGTACGGTTTGATCCGCTGTTCAAGTTCACCGGCAAAGGCGTCCAGGAGCAGTTGGCCCTCCTCGGGGGTCTGGCCCTTGCTCAGGAAAAGCTCCAGGCGGACCAGGGCCCCATCGGAGCGCCCCATGGAGAAGGAATCCCACACCAGCCACATCTTGTTCTTGTACTCGTCCACGATGTGACGGCCACGTTGCTGGAACCAAAAATTGGAGACCACCGTGGTGCCTGCCTGGTTCAGGATCATCCGGGCCACAGGGAAGTTGCGGCCGGTCTGCGGACTGGGCGGCAAAACCTCTTTGGCATCCAGGGACCAGCCCGAGCCCACCAGACAGGAGGTGGGCGCGTGGGCCGTGTGCTCCGTGCTCTGTTTTTGGTAATAGGAGACGAGCATGTGCAGAACCGTTCCGGTGGGAGCATGCTTGAAATTGCCGGTCACATAATCGTCGGCCCACAGGACATCAAGGACTTCCTGGTCCAGATAGAGACGGTTCCCCTTCCACTCGCCCACCTGCATCTCGAAGCCAGAGAAGGTCTCGCGCTCCGGAGTAAACTGCTTGCTGAACAGGTAGGCCCCGGTGAGGGAGAACACGGCCAGGAGCACGGCGCAGACCAGGGCATGGGGCCATATCTTTTCCAGCGCCGCCGGAACGGTGCAGACCTCCTGGTCCTTGTCTTTCGCGCTCCGATCCGAGGGACGGATGCGCCGCAGAGCCAGACTGAGTCCGCCCAGCAGGACAATGGACACCATGTACACCACCCACCCCGAAAAATCGTGCAGGAAACCCTCGCCGAACTTCACCGAGACATACGTCACCAGGACGCCGGTCATGGCAATGCGAAAGGCGTTTGAGACCAAGGTCACGGGGATGGAGAGCACGAGAAGGGTGAGCTTTTTCCAGGTCTTGGTATGCAGGAAATGTCCAATGAGCAGGGCTAGCAGAATGCTGGGCAGGAGATAACGCAGCCCGCTGCAGGCGTCGATGATCTGGAGCCGGGTCACGCCCATGTCGATGATGTTTCCCTCGCCATAGGCCGGGATGGACAGCCATTCCAGCATGCGTACAGCCAACCCCGAACTGATGAGCTTGAGCTGGAAGGTGACCATGCGGATAAGGAAAGGCGGCAAGGGCACGGCAAACACCAGGACCAGAAAGGAAAAACCGAGCACCCGGAGGGACCGGGGACCGAAGAGCAGCACAGAGACGGCGATGATGCTCAGCCACATGGCAACATAGACCAGGGTCTCCAGGGACCCGAGCAGGCCCACCAGGTAGACGAAGCCCGTCAACACCATGAGCAGGTAGCCGGGCAGAACTGAGCCGCAGTGTTGCATGTAGAGCTTGGAGCGCGTCTCCCACACCAGGTAGGCGAAGACCAGTGGGATCAGGTAGCAGTAGGAGTTGTCCTCATTGGACCAATGCTTTTCCAGCGACACGAAGTGGGGCCAGAACAAATAAAGGAACCCTGCCGTGAAGAGGGTCAGCCCCACAAGAAGCCACTTATGTTCTTTGAGTTTCTGCATTAGGAAATACTACGCGATTTTACATAGAATTACCACTAGCTAGGGCATCTCACCGTACATATCCCAACTCACGCAGATGGAGCATGATCCGCTGGGCCGTCTCGGTTGGGCTCATCTGGGAAGTGTCGAGGATCAAGTCGGCGGATGTGGGCATCTCGTAGGGGTCGTCGATACCGGTAACTCCCTTCTTGAGTCCGGCTCTGGCCTTGGCATAGAGCCCCTTGACGTCGCGTTCCTCGCACACGGACAGGGGCGTGGAAAGATAGACCTCGACGTAGCCGCCATAGCGGGAGATGAGCGCCCTGTTGTGTTGACGCGGCTCCTCATAGGGGGCGATTGGGGCGCAGAGGGCGATACCCCTGTTCTTGGAGATCTGGCTGGCTACAAAACCAATGCGCCGCACGTTGATATTGCGGTGTTCATGAGAGAAATTCAGTTCGTTGGAGAGGTTCTTGCGCACGATGTCGCCGTCGAGCAGGGTTACAGGCCGGTCACCCGCCTGCATGAACTTGACATAGAGAATCTTAGCCACCGTGGATTTTCCCGAACCCGAAAGGCCGGTGAAGAACACGGTGAAGCCCTGCTTATTGCGAGGCGGGTGGGCCTGACGCAGGACGTCG
>JAHJKV010000465.1 GCA_018822065.1 Pseudomonadota bacterium | reverse complement strand
GCCTTCACCCGCGATCTTCAGGCGCAGGTCGTAGACGCGGTCTGCCGGGACCATGACCGTGGTGCCGTTTTCCTCGAGCTTGTACTCTTCCTTGGCGGCCTGGAGCATGTTCACGACCTTGCTCGCATCCTCGGGATAGAGCTTGGTGTAGAGAACCCGGTAATCCGGCTGATTCAGCCAGTAGATCAAAAGCGCGAAGGTGACTACCATGGCAACGGCCATGCCGCCAATGAGAACGCGCTGGCTGATGGTGCGGCCGGTCCAGAAACTTTCGAAGTGGGTCCAGGTTTCCTTGATGAACGGGGGCATGTGTTTACTCCTGTGGGCCTAATGAGAGTGAGTAGGGTGCCTAGAAAGGCATGCGCATGAGTTCTTGATACGCGGTCATGACCTTGCCACGAACCGTGCTGGTCATCTGCATGGCCAGTCCGGCCTTTTGCAAGGTGATCATCAGTTCGTGGACGTTTTGAGTCTTGCCCGCCGCGAACTCTTCGACCATGAGTTCCTTTTCCTGTTCCATCTGGTTCACCTTGGAAACGGAGTTCTTGAGCATATCCCCGAAGCCGCCGGAGTTGTCGGCGGCCTTGTTGGTCGTGTTGCCGATGATCTTCTCGGTGAGAGAGTCGTGCTGGCGAATGGCGTTCTGGTAAGCCGATATGGCCGTGTTCGTTACTATCATGGTCTGCCTCCGAAATTAGTTAGCACCGATGGTCAGTGCCTTGGTGAACATCCGCTTCACGGCCTGGATGGACTGTACGTTGGCCTCGTAGCTGCGCATGGTGGACATCATATTGGTCATCTCTTCGACGACGTTGATGTCCGGGTAGGCAACGTAGCCCTGGTCGTTGGCATCGGGATGGTTGGGTTCGAATTGCATGCGGAAGGGCCGGTCGTCGGTGACCACGCCCCGCACGGCAACGCCCTTCAGGTCGCGGTTTTTCTGGTCCTGCATGGCCGCGTCGAAGGGTGAGAGCACCGGGGAAGACTCGAAGCTTACGGACTTGCGGCGGTAGGGGCCACCTTCCACGGTTCGGGTGGTCTTCGCGTTGGCCATGTTCATGGAAATGACGTTCAGATAGGCCCGCTGGGCCTTCAGTCCCGAGGAACCGATGTCGAGTGCGGTCATGAAATCCATTTACTTTGCTCCTTCCTGAATAACTCGTTGCATCCCGGAGAAGTTTTTCTTGATCACGTCGGTCAGGGCATTATAGAGCATGGCGTTCTTGGCCATGATCGACATTTCCTTGTCCAGGTCCACCTTGTCTTCGCCGAAAACTTCGCGAGGGCGGAATTCCGAAAGATGCTTTCCCTCAAATCCGTCGGAGGCGAAGGTCGTGGGCATGTGGGTGCCAGCGGTTCGGGTCATCTTGCCGCGCTTGTCCAGAGCCAGGGCGTCCTGGAGCTGGTTTTCAAATTCGAGGCGTCGGGCCTTGTAGCCAGGCGTGTCGATATTGGACAGGTTGCCCATGACAACGTTTTGACGCTCAAGGCGCAGATCCAGGGCCTTGCTGGTCAAATTGATATGTGGTGAAAAAAGGCCTTTCATGTTGATCCTCCTGGGTTCCCGAGGTTTCCGGGGGCCGGGCCGGGCATTTTTTGCCGTCGGCTTCGGACAAAAGAAAGCAACTAGCGTTCCAAATCAGTTATCATGCTGAAATTATGGGATTATCATCAGATTTCTGTCCGTAGGTCATCTGTCAGTCTCTCGACAGCCGAATAAAAGCCGCCCTGCATCCCATACTAGTATAGTTGCGGGGAGGCGGATTTCGTCTGGGTGGTTGCGTAGGCGTGGCCTGGAGTGATGAATTTTAAATATTACGATTAAATTCAATATTTTAAACTGAATTCGACTGTTTGCGTCTTGGCGAAGGGAAAAGGGATATCCTCCCTAAAGCCGGGAAAAAACTACCATTGGCACACCCGTTGCAACGCTGCTGATACGCCATAGTGGCCCATATCTTTCGAGTGCCCGGACCGAAAAACAAGAAACACCTTTTAGTAACCGCCGGGCAAAGGAGTATGGAGGGGAAAGACATGAGTAACCTGGACTATGAAATCAACAAGGAACTCGGCGAATGTTACCTGTTCATGGGTGAACTGGACAAGGCCGAGGAGTACTACCGCAAGGCGGCAAGCTCGAATGGCATCCATCCTGACCCGTACCTGGGACTGGCGACCATAGCCGTCCAGCGCGGCGAACTGGATGGTGCCATGTCCATGTACCGCAAGGCCCATGGCATCGAGCCCAGCGACAAAACATTTTCCGGGATCGGGCTTATCCAGATGGAGTCCGGCGACCTCCCGGGAGCGTTCCAGAGCTTTGACCAGGCTCTGGCGATCAATCCCGAGAACATGGTTGCCCTTTTCAGCATGGTTCGTTTGGGCCATGAGCTTGAAAAGCTGGAATCCATCGCACCCCATCTTGAGAACTACCTGGCCATCGACCCGGGCAAGCACGAAGTGCGCTATGCCCTGGCCGGCTGCTACGTGTGCATGAACCGCAAAGATGATGCGGCACGCGAGCTCAGCGCCATTCTCGAGAATCATCCGGACAACGGCCCCGCACAGGAGCTGTTGACCCAGATCCAGGATTAATATTGGTCTCCCCTCCCCATTGATCTCTCGCCCCGTCCCGTCTGGACGGGGCGGGGGGTCAAGTCTGGGGCGCGGAAGCGCAGGGCTGACGCATCTTAAAATGCCTTGTGACGGCTTTTTGTGGATAGGACCAGGGTAATGGTCGTTTCCCCGTTTCTATTTTTTTAATATGTCATAGAAGTGCATGAAT
>JAHJKV010000464.1 GCA_018822065.1 Pseudomonadota bacterium | reverse complement strand
ATGCCGGAGAACTCGCCGGAGGTTCTTTCCTGCATGTCCTTGAAATCGTCCGTACTCAGGTAGGCGGAATGCGGGTCCAACTGCTCAAGCATACCTTTGATGGCATCCTCAATGAGTTGCGTCCGGGTGATGTCGTCCACGTAGCTACTCTCGACGATGTCGAGTACCTGACTGAAACGTTTGAGAGTTTCGAAATGGTCGGCACTCTGGGCTTGGGAGTCGAGCCCACCGGACAGGGTGAGACCAAAGAGAAGGGCGACCGTAACGAGCCAAAGGGCAATGCGCATTCCATCCTCCGGGAGTGATATCGTAAGGGCTGAATTATCGTGCTATTTTGGGTAAAGCCAATCCAAAGGATTAATAGGTTTTGATCCTAAACGCAATTCAAAATACAGGCCGGGCTGCTTGGTATCCGGATGATATCCCGCAATGCCCAAGGGTTCGTCCTTTTCCACCTCCTGACCAGCGGAGACAAGAGAACTGGCTAGATAGGCATAGACTGAATAGTAGTCGTACCCATGATAGACGATGACCACCCGACCGAAGCCGCGGAGAATGTCAGCGTGGACAACCTTTCCCCAGAAAACGGATTTGACTTTGGCATGTTCGGTGGTGCTCATGCCGATACCGCGTCGAGCTGGTTTGGCCCAGGGGGAGAAGGAGGAAAACACGGTGCCCGGGCAGGGCCAGGGAAGAATTTTCTTGTTGTCCGCAAATCGTTTGGAATTCTGATTCGTGAGTTTGTAATTGAGTTCCTTGATAACCGACAGAATTGACTTGAGTTCCCCTTCCAGGTCGGCTCGTTTGGTGTCGGCGGCGCGGATGGAGGCTCGAATCTTGAGCCTTTTTTGCAGGAGCTGGTCTTTGTTGGCATTGATCGCCGAGAGTTGTTCGGCGGCTTCGCGGGTAAGGCGGGACTGTTCTTCCAGCGACTCGGCCATGCGCTGCGCTGTTCGGGCAGCCTCCACCATCCTGTCCTGGGTGGCACGGTAGATATATGCTAGCCACGTGAAACGACGATCCGCATCTTTCCAGGAGTCAAGCCCCTCCAGGCTGTGGGTGAGTCCCTGGCTGTGAATGGGCCAGAGAGCTGCGAGCAGCCCCTGAAGCTCCTTGAGCAAGGTGTCGCGCCAGGCCTGCAGTTCGAGGTAGGTGTTGCGGGCTTCGACCTCGCTTGCCTCCACTTCGATCAAGAGCTCTTCTTGCTGGTTGATCTTGGTCGCCAGGGATTGGACCTCTTGTTCTATGGCTGCAAGTTCGTGCTTGAGGCGCTTCTTGCTTTGTTCCAGGCTGCCGATCGCTTCTTGCCGATCTTCGGCTTTGTTTTGCTGGTTTTTGATGGCGTTTTGAATGGTGGACGTGTCCTGGCCGCTAGCAGGAAACGTTGGAAGCAGAAGGAGCACAAGGGCGAAGAGGAGGGTGCGCACTAGTTCTCCAGGTCGTAGGCCAGGTGGCAGCTTTCGCATCGGGGGGAGGTCTTTTTGCACCAGTCTTTTGCCGTGCGCACGATTAAGGCGTGAAATTCATTGAACAGGGCGGGGTCGGGTTCCAGGTTATCCGTGAATAGGTTCTGGAGTTCGTGATAGCTGCAATCTTCGCTGATCAGGCCGTGGCGTTGCATTATCCGCCCGGTGTAAGTGTCGACCACAAACACGGGCATTTCCAAGGCGTAGTTCAGGATGGAGTCTGCGGTTTCCGGGCCGACTCCATTGATGGTCAGGATTTTGGCCCTGAGTTCCTGAGGGTCGCGGTCGCGGAGGTTTTCGATGACCATGTCTGCTTCATCTCTGAGAAAAATCGCTAGATTTTTGAGTTTGTTTGCCTTCATGCGGAAATAGCCGCTGGGCCTGATGAGTTCTCCCAGATGGTCAGGGGGCATGTCCAGGATGGCGGCGGGGTCAAGGGCATTGTCTTGTTTGAGATTCTGGATGGCAGATTCCACATTTTTCCAGTTGGTATTCTGGGTCAGAATGGCTCCTACGGCGATTTCGAAGGGAGTATCGCCGGGCCACCAGTGACTGGGGCCCAGAGCTTCAAGCATGGCCTCATAGAGTCGTTGCAGCCGGGTGACGGTTTTCATAGCCCGACCTCGGAGAAACGCAGGGCAGACCATTCGCCCCGGATGAGAATTTCGGGCTCGGCCAGGCCAAGGTGCACATAGGCCTGGGCAACACGTTCCGCCTGGTCGGCCAGTATGCCGGAGAGAATGAGCAGTCCGCCTGGTTCAAGGTGGGGGAGGATGCTCGGTGCCAGTTCAATGAGCGGGCCGGAAAGGATGTTGGCCACGATGACGTGGAAGAGTTCACCTGGCTGGAGACAATCCATGGTGCCGACGGCAAAAGAAACATTTTTGCTTACCCCATTGACTTGGCCGTTTTCCACAGCACATGGGATGGCATCCGGGTCGATATCCAGGCCGAGGCCGTTCAAACCAAGCAGGGCCAGGCCGATGGCAAGGATGCCGGAACCGGTGCCCAAGTCGAGAAAACGCATGCCCTCCACGCCGTCGGTGTTGTGCAGGGCGGCGATACATTCCAGACAGAGGGCCGTGGTCGGGTGGTGACCAGTGCCAAAGGCCACTTTGGGTTCGATGACGATGGGGGTCAGATTCGGATCTGCCTGGTCGGACAGCCAGGGGGGGAGAATCTCGAAACGTTCGCCGCAGGAGACGGGCACGAAGAAATCCTTCCAGGACATGGCCCAGTCTTCTTTTTCCTTTTCACGGACGATGACGGATATTCCGGGCCATCGGGCCATTACGCTGCGACCAAATTCGCCTGCGGAATCGCGTTCCGGAAAGTGCACGCGGTAGACGGTGGACACCGCGCCGTTCACCTCTTCCCATCCCTGGGGGGCGTATTCGCTGAGAAAGGGGGAGGCTTCCTCGCCGCTTGAATCGGGCAAAGTGAACTCGATCGCAAAGATTGATGGCATGTCGTGTGGTGGTCAGGGCCTGATAGCGCCCCTAGGCGAGGTCGTTGATAATGGAACCCTTGCTGGATGCGCCGGATTGCACCATGGTCTTGTGCGTATCGTTGAGGTTTTCCTGGGTCTTGGCAGCGATTTCGTTGGCGGTCGGCAATGGGTCGGCATTTACATGCTTCGATTCTGCTGCATCTCGTGAGGCCTGGATGCGGTTTTCAGTTTCCAAGGGTTCGATGGGCATGCTGACCTCTCATGGTTTGTTTCTCTTATATTAATGTAACTCCCCGGAGGGACATGGTCAATCCCAAGGTCTCCGGGGAGTTTTAGTCATGAAAGGGGTCAGGCGTTCCAACTGGTCAGCACCTCGTCCAGGATACAAGCGAATGCCTCGATATCCTCTTCCGCTATGGTCAGGGGCGGGAGCAGGCGAAGGACCCGTTCTTGGGTGAGGTTGAGAATAAATCCCTTGTGCAGCAGAGCTTCCCAGACTTTTTTGCCAGGAGAGGTGAGCTCAATGCCGATCATCAGACCCAGGCCGCGCACCTCGGCAACCTTGGTCGGATGTGCGGCCATGATCCCCCGGAACCGGGCACGGGCCAGGGAGCCGACGCGTTCGGCGCGCTCAGAGAGTTTCTCGTCCAGCAGAATGTCAATGGTCCGGGACGCCACAACGGAGAGAACGCCGCCACCGCCAAAGGTGGTGGCATGACAACCGGGCTCGAATCCGCGGGAAACTTCTTCGGTGGCCAGGATCGCTCCCATGGGCAGGCCGTTGGCAAGTCCCTTGGCCGAGGTGAAGATGTCCGGTTTCAGGCCGTAGTGCTCATGAGCCCAGAACCTGCCGGTGCGGCCCAGGCCGGTCTGTATCTCGTCTACGATGAGCAGCAGGCCATAGTGATGGCAGATGTCCTTGATGGCTTCCAGGTAGTCCTGAGACAGGGGACGCACGCCACCCTCTCCCTGCACCATCTCGATCATCACCGCGCAGGTGATCTCGGAAACTGAGGCTTCAAGGGCCTTGGCGTCTCCAAAAGGCACGGTGGTGAATCCGGCTGGTAATGGGTCAAACCCTTCGACCAGTCTGCCGCCCTGACCTGTGGCTGCCACGGTGGCCAGGGTGCGGCCATGAAAAGATCCTTGCAGGGTAAGAATTTCGTAGGCTTTCTTTTTCTTGACGATCTGGGTGTAGCGACGGGCAAGCTTGATGGCGCCCTCGTTGGCCTCCGCCCCGGAGTTACAGAAGAACACCCGGTCAGCTAGGCAGGTGGCCAGGAGTTTTTCCGCCAGGTCGAGTTGCTCTTCCTGATAAAAGAGGTTGGAAACGTGAACCAGTTTCAGGGCCTGCTCGGCCATGGCCTCGGCCAGTTCCGGCCGGCCGTGACCCAGATTGGCCACAGCTATGCCTGCGAGCAGGTCGACGTATTCACGGCCTTCAAAGTCCGTGAGCCGGCTCCCTTCTGCTTTTTGGATGGCCAAGGGGTAACGTCCATAGGTCTGCATCAGGAGTTTTTGCTCCCGTGCTTTCAAAGAATCGTATGTATGCATTGTAATTCCTCGTGGTTAGAGCTTGCCCGTGTGCCCAAAACCGCCTGCGCCACGATCCGTATCCGTCAGTTCGGCAACTGGGATGATCTGGGCATGGTGGTAGGGCTGAAACACCAGTTGCGCGATGCGTTGACCGCGCCTGATTCGTCGTCGCTCATTGGAGGTATTGAGGAGAAAAACGATGATGGGGCCGCGATAATCCGGGTCGATGACCCCTACGCCCTGGGCTACGGTCAGACCGTCCTTGGCCCCCAGGCCGCTTCTTGAAAAGACAAAACCTGCAATGCCGGGCTGGCAGATCTCGATGGACAGGCCTGCGGATATCTTTGCCCGGTCCCCGGGCTCGATTTCGATGGACTCCTCGTCGAAGCAGGCCCGGAGGTCAAGACCGGCTGAAGTAGTTGTTGCATACTCCAATTGGTTTTCCTTCCAGACCTTGTGCAGGTATTTGACCTTGACTTCAACTGAACAATCGTAGCTCATCAGAGAAATTCCCTTTTTATTTTGTATTGGAACTTCATGGACCGAATTGATTTCGGTGTCAATCCTGGATGGCCGGAGTCCTGCGGTGCAAAAGATCAAGCTGCAGTCACGCCCTTGCCCTTTGGTTTTGATAGGGCTAATGTGTTTCTGTCGGACAGGTGTCCGAATCAAATTTATATGGAGAATTCATGCAACCACTTCGTAGATATAGCGTTGTTCCCAAGCTGCCCGAAAAACTGATACCCTTGTGGGATTTGGCGTACAATCTCTGGTATGCCTGGAATCCGGCAATTGCCAGCATCTTTCGGGACATCGATTACTCCCTGTGGCGCGAAAGCCAGGAGAATCCTGTACTTTTTCTGAACCGACTTCCCCAGTCCGTTCTGGCGCAATTCGCCCGCGACGAGTTCTTCCTGCAACGCATGAAAGAGGTGCACAGCAGTTTGAAGCACTATCTTGCCCGGAAAGGGAACTCCATGAATTTTGCCGGAAATGGATCCGGTCCGGCCATCGCCTATCTTTCCTTCGAATACGGCCTCACGCCGGGGCTCCCCATTTATTCCGGCGGCCTCGGTATTCTCGCTGGCGATCACCTCAAATCCGCCTCGGACCTGAACCTTCCTCTGGTCGCCATTGGGTTGAGCTATAAGGAAGGGTTCTTCCGTCAGTATATGACCCCGGACGGCTGGCAACAGGAGCGTTATCCCAACCACGATTTTGACCAATTGCCCATGCGACCGGCCCGCAGTGAGGACGGAAGCGAGGTCCGGTTCGAACTGACCCTTCGTGACGAAACCCTGATCGTGAAGGTCTGGCATGTGCAGGTGGGACGTATCCCTCTCTATCTTATGGACTGCAATCTTCCCGAAAATCCAGCTCATTTGCGGACCATTACAGACCGACTCTACGGCGGCGATCTAGAGATGCGTCTCAAGCAGGAATATCTACTGGGCGTCGGAGGCATACGTACCCTGTCGGCCCTGGGGCTTGCGCCCCGGGTCATCCACATGAATGAGGGACATTCGGCCTTTGCGGGGCTTGAGCGTATCAGGGTCTTGATGCGCGAAGGGCTCAGCTATGAGGCGGCCCTCGAAGTGGTGGCGTCCTCCTCGGTCTTCACCACGCATACCCCGGTACCCGCTGGTAATGACCGTTTTCCACCCGAGCTTCTCCTGCCTTATTTTGACCAATATGCGCGTGATCTTGGTTTGGCCTGGCCCGTGTTTCTGGCCCTGGGCCGAGAAGACCCCAGAAACATGAGCGAACCTTTTTGCATGACCGTTCTCGCCCTGCGCTTGTCCCGGTTCTGCAACGGCGTCAGCGTGTTGCATGGTCAGGTCTCCCGGAAAATGTGGCGCAAGGTCTGGCCACAGTTCCCAGTGGAGGACGTGCCCATCGGAGCCATTACCAACGGTGTGCATATGCCGACCTGGATTTCTCCCGACCTTTCTCAGCTCTTTGACCGGTATCTCGGCGGGAATT
>JAHJKV010000463.1 GCA_018822065.1 Pseudomonadota bacterium | reverse complement strand
CGGAGCAAGACCAAATAGGGGAACCGGCCGGCCCGGCCATTCAGGTTCCCGGGTAGGTTGCTTGAGGCGGACGGTAACGTCCGCCCTAGAGGAATGATGGCCGCCCCGCAAGGGGAACAAAACCCGGCTTATCGTCCGACTCCAACTGACCGGGGAGGCCCGCGCTGGCGGGCTCCCCGGACCATGTTTCGGGAGACAGTTTGAAGAACGTCTGGTCCATCATCCTGGCCGCGGGCAGCGGCACTCGGCTGACTGACGCCCTGGGCGGCGCGCGCAAGCAGTATATGCTGCTTGATGGCGCACCGCTCTACTGGCGCAGTGCCGTCACCTTTGCGGCCATGCCGGACGTCCGGGGGCTGGTGTTCGTCTTTCCACCCGAGGAGGTCGAGGCCCGGCGCGCGGAAGTGGCCGAGTTGGACCGCGAGCAGCAGTTGGGCCTGCCCCTGCTGGTCACGGGCGGCGGTGAGCGGCGGCAGGATTCGGTTCGGCTCGGGCTCGCGCTGTTGCCTGCGGAGTGCGAGGGCGTGCTGGTGCATGACTCGGCCAGACCCTTCTTTTCGCCAGCCCTGGCCGCACGGGTGATCGACGCCCTGCGCGAGGGAGCCGTGGGCGTTGTTCCTGCTGTGGCCGTGAAGGACACGGTGAAGCGGGTGGAAGGCAGCCAAGTGGTCGAGACCCTGGTGCGCAGCGAACTGGTGGCGGTGCAGACGCCCCAAGGCTTTGCCCTGGATGTCCTGCACAAGGCCCATGCCCAGGCCGAAACAGAAGGGTGGCAGGTGACAGATGACGCATCCATGGTCGAGCGGCTGGGCGCGGTGGTGGTTGTCGCGGGCGACGAGGGCAACCAGAAGATCACCACGCCGGAGGATTTGAAGATGGTCCAGGAAGCGCGACAGGCGACGCCAGTGACGGGCTGGGGATACGACGTGCACCGCTACGGCGGCGACCGGCCCTTGAAGCTCGGCGGGGTGGAGATCGGTGGGGAATATCAGGTTGTGGCCCATTCCGATGGCGACGTGCTCCTGCATGCCCTGGCCGACGCCATCCTGGGCACCTGTGGAGGCGGGGACATCGGACAACATTTCCCGGACACCGACCCGGCCTATGCCGGGGTGGAGAGCGGGGTGCTGGTCAAGGAATGTCAGCTTCGGGCCGAGGGGGCCGGGGTGGAGATCGTGGCCGTTGACCTGACCGTGATCGCCCAGGTTCCAAAAATTTCGCCCCACCGCGAGGCACTGCGCAAGAGCGTGGCCCGGCTGCTGGGGCTCTCGGTGGACCGGGTGAACGTGAAGGCCACCACTGAGGAAAAGCTCGGTTTCACGGGTGCAAAAAAAGGCATCAAAGCTGTGGCCTGCGTCAGTGCATTGCGTATTTTAAAATAAGGTCGAGGCATGAACAGGTCAAAGAAAATACTCCTTTGGGGCGCGGGCTTGCTGGGTTTGCTCCTGGCCGCGTACCTGAGCCTGACCGTGACGGCCACTGCCGTGGCCGAGATGAAGGTCAAGGAGTTCTTTGCCGGGATGCAGGACGTTGTCAGCACCGAATATGGGGCGGTCGAGGTCAGCCTGTTCGACATGTCCGCCACTGTGAAAGACTTGCGCATGGAGATTGTTGGCGGGGCTGGGTTCAGTATCGAAGAGTTTGAACTCACCCGTTTCGAGCAACAGGACAATCTGCCTGTGGCCGTGACCGTCGCAGCCCGCGGGGTGCGGATTTCTCTCGACCAGGAAGCGCTGACCGACACCACTCTCGAACTTCGGGAGATGGGGTACGATACCCTCGCTCTGGACTACAGTATGGACTTTGACTACGACCGGAAGTCGCGCGAGTTCCGTTTGGACGATCTGACGATGTGCGTGCGCGAAGCCGGGGAGTTGAGTATCCGGCTCAGGTTGTCCAATGTCGACCTGGCCGCGCTGATGCAGGGCGGGCCTGGAATCATGTTCCTGGCCGTGGACTATGGCGAATTGCGCTATGAGGACCACTCGCTACTGAAGCGTATCCTGGAGTCCATTGCTCGCGAGGAGCAGACGGGGGTCGAAGAGGTTGTTGCCACCCTTGAGAAGGGCATGGTCGAACAGGAAGCGCAGGCAAAGGAAGTGGGGGATGAATTTACCATCGCGGTCCTGGCCGCGTTCCGGGGCTTTTTGCATGCGCCGACCGCCATTGCCGTCCGGGTCGAGCCGCCGGAGCCGGTGGCCTTCATGCAGCTCATGGCCATGGAGGATCCCCTGGAGGTTCTCCAAGCCTTGAACCTTAATGTTTTTTCCGGCAAAGAAAAAATTAATAATGAATAATTTGGATATATTATAAGTGGAGAAAATTAATGAAGCTGTATAATACCCTGAGCCGTAAGAAAGAAGATTTCGATGCCGTGCGCGGCAATCAGGTGAACATGTATGCCTGTGGGATCACTGCCTATGATCTGTGCCATATCGGTCATGCCCGGTCCTGCGTGGTGTTCGATGTGCTGGTGCGCTATCTGCGGTTCAAGGGGTATGACCTGACCTTTGTGCGCAATTTTACTGACATCGACGACAAGATCATAAAGCGGGCTCAGGAGACCGGCGTGGAAGCGTCGGAACTGGCCGAGAAGTTTATCGCCGAGTTTTATGTGGACATGGACGCCCTGCAGGTCACCCGTGCGGATGTGGAACCCCGGTGCACCGAGCATATCCCGGAGATGGTCGCCCTCACCGAGCGGCTCATCGACAAGGGACATGCCTATGCCACTGTGTCGGGCGACGTGTACTTCCGGGTGCGATCTTTTCCGGAATACGGCAAGCTGTCCGGCCGGAATATTGAGGAATTGCAGTCCGGGGCGCGTGTTGATCCGGGCGAGGAAAAGGAAGATCCCCTGGATTTTGCCTTGTGGAAGGCGGCCAAGCCCGGCGAGCCGGAATGGGATTCACCCTGGGGCAAGGGACGGCCCGGCTGGCACCTGGAGTGCTCGGCCATGAGCGAGAAGTACATGGAGCTACCTTTTGACATCCATGGCGGTGGGCAGGACCTTGCCTTTCCCCACCATGAGAACGAGATCGCCCAGAGCGAGGCAGTCACGGGCAAGCCCATGGCCCGGTTCTGGGTGCACAACGGCTTTGTGCAGATCAATTCCGAGAAGATGAGCAAGTCGCTGGGCAATTTCTTTACCATCCGAGACATTCTGAAGCAGTTTCACCCCGAAACCCTGCGCTATTTCCTGTTGACCATGCACTATCGCAGCCCTCTGGACTTTTCCTTCGAGGCCATGGAAGAGGCGGAAAAGGGCTTGAAGCGTATCTATGCAGCCCTGGCCCAGATGCGGGTCGAGCTTGGCAAGTCCAAGTGGAGCAATGTTGCATTGCCGGAGGAGATGGTCACCGAACACCAAGGCTACCGAGCCCAGTGGGCCATGTCCATGGAAGATGACCTGAATACGGCTGCTGCCCTGGGGCATCTCTTTGGGGCCGTACGTCTGGCAGGACGCATTGGTGAGGACAAGAGCCTTAAGAAGAGCGAGGGTGCGCGGGAGATGTGGACCCTCATTCTTGAGGACGTGGACCGCTGGGCCAAGGTCTTTGGCGTGTTTGAGCGTGAGCCTGCCGAGTTTCTGGCCGAGTTGCGCGCCAGCCGCGCCGCCAGAAAGGGCATCGACCCCGTCAAGGTCGAGGCGCTGCTGGAGGCCCGCCAGACCGCGCGAAAGGACAAGGATTTCGCCAAGGCCGACACCATCCGCGAGGAACTCACCGCCCTGGGCGTCGAGGCCAAGGACACCCCCACCGGCCCGGACTGGGACGTGGCGTAAGTCTTATCATCGAAAGCACAGCACTACGGCG
>JAHJKV010000462.1 GCA_018822065.1 Pseudomonadota bacterium | reverse complement strand
GCAAAGCGATCTGACCCGAAAAGCTATAGCCTGGATAAGTGAGCAACAGGGAGGGAAATGCGCTCTGTCCCTCCCCAAACTCATCGAAAAGGCGGCCATACAGTTCAACCTTGGCCCAAAGGATGAGGAATTTCTTACACGGTTCTACACGGAGCAGAAGGAATCCTGACGGTGATTTCTGTCCTGAACCGGCATATTTTCCGCGAGCTTTGCTCGGTGTTCCTGCTCGCGCTGGGCTGCCTCATGGGTGTCATCCTGCTGGGGCGCATGCTCCAGCTTCGGGATGTTCTCATGAGCCAACCCATCGGGGTCATGGACCTTTTTCAACTTTTCTTCTACCTGTGTCCCTTCTTTCTGTTGCTGGTCATGCCCATTGCCACCATGTTGGCAGTCTTTTTGACCTACCTGAGGATGAGTACCGACAATGAACTTGTCGCGCTCAAGGCCTCCGGGGTGAGCCTCTACCAACTCATTGTCGCTCCCTTTCTTTTTTCAGTGCTTACGGCTTGTTGCGCCCTGTTCATCTCCTATTATTCCCTGTCCTGGGGCATGGAACAGTTTCGGGCCAAGATTTTTGAACTGGTAAACACCCAGACCCAACTGACCATGCAGGCAGGTATCTTCAACCAGCAATTTCCAGGTCTTATATTTTATGCCAACAAGGTCGAGAGCGAAGGGCGGGGCGACATGCGCTTTGTTTTTGTCCAGGACAAACGCCAGAAGGGCATTACGGTCAACATCGTGGCTGACCGGGGTAGACTCGTGGCGGATCAGGACAAGGGGGAACTGCGGGTCAGCTTTGAAAACGGCAACATCTACCGTCGCGACGGCCAGAAGCTCGACGTCATGCAGTTTGGCACCTACACCATCCGTCTTTCCCTCTCCAAACTCCTTGGCGGTTTCGACATGGACGAGGACAAGGCCTCGGAGATGAGTGTTCAAAAACTTCAGAATCTGCGCGATCATCCCGAGGACTTTCCCCATCTGAAGATCGATCCTTTCAAAGTACGCATGGAGCTTACCAAGCGCCAGGCCATGCCCATGGGCTGTTTCGTCCTCGGACTCTTTGCCATGCCCATAGCCTGCGTTTTTCGCGGAATGCGCCAGCAGATCGGGCTTATCCTCTCGATGGGCCTCTTTCTGGTCTACTATACCCTCTTCTCCTTCTCGGCCAGTTTGGGCGAGTCAGGAGTGATCGCGCCTGAGACCGGCATGTGGGGCACCAATCTGATCTTCCTGGTGATAGCCCTCTTCGTCCTGCGTCTGGCCTCGAGGGAGCGCAACGTGCGTCTGCTGGAGTGGTGGTCCCACAGGCGCTTCAAACGCGCCCAGGCGAGGGGAGTGTAGCCCGTGCTTGCCCGCTACCTGTTCCGTCGCAACATGTTTTTGCTGCTGCTCTGCCTTGGTGTCGGCACTTCGGTCTACCTGCTGGCCGACATGTTTGACCGCATGGACGATTTCATGGAGGCAGGCCTCAGTGCCGGTCAGATCGCCTGGTACTTCGTGGCCAAGACCCCGCTCATCCTCTCCCAGATCCTGCCTGCGGTCTTTCTCATGGCCTTGGTCGTCCAGGTCGGCCTCATGGTCCGCAGCCGCGAGATGCTCGCCCTTCAAGCCGGAGGCATGTCCTTCCGCCGCATTGTCCGCTTCTTCATCATCTACGCCATTTTCTGGTCCGTGGCCCAACTCGCGTTTTCCCAGTTCATCGGAGCCTGGGGCGAATGGGAAGCCAACCGTATCTGGAAGGAGGATGTGCGCAACAAACAGTTGGACGAATTGGTCATGAACAACATGTGGTTCCGGGAGGGGAATTTCATTGTCCAGGCTGGGGAAATCGCACCTGGCAAGAATACTGCCTCAGATGTGACCATCTATCAGTTCGACCTGGACAGCCAGCGCATGGTGCAGGTCTTCAACGCCGACCGGGCCAGGATTGAGGAATTCGGCTGGCGCCTGCTCTTCCCCCAGGTGCTGGATACACGCACCTTCCAATATCAGACAACGCGCGCCATGCTCCTTCCGATCCTGCAGGACATCGATGCCCTAGCCGCCATAGAGCATGCCGACGACCGGGCCCAACTCCCATTGGTGCGCCTGGGGCAGGTCATCGAGGAGCTGGAAGATTCCGGTGCCAATGTGGAGGGACTGCGCACGGCCTGGCACGCCAAATTTTCCTACGCCTTCACCATCCTGGTCCTAACCCTGGCCGGACTGGCCCTGACCACGCTCTCTGAAAATGTCTACGCCAATGTGGGTCTCTGCCTGGTGGTAATCTTTACTCAGTATGGGACCTACGTCCTCGGCGTCTCAGCCGGGCAGCAGGGGGCTCTCTCCCCTGTGGTGGCGGCGTGGTCCGGCAACGTGGCCTTCGGCGGCCTGGCCGCAGGCCGGCTTTTCTATGCAACCTCCACCACCTTTCAGCGCGTGATCCACTGGCTGGGCCAATTTTTCCAGGGGCCGATACCAGTCAATCGCTAGCTATGAAAGTACTGGGGAATGAAGGTGTACGCTAAAGAATTGAGCTGTCGTATCCTCTAGTGCGCCACCGGGTCATGGTGTAGGGGGAGCAGGCAATGTCCCGGCAAAATCGGCAATGATTTGCCAGAGCTTTTCGCTGCCCTTTCCGGTCTTGGAGGAAAAGAGCAGAGGCCGGGTCCCTTTGAGGATGTCCTGCCATTCGTTCTGACGGGCAGCCAGGTCGCGCTGTTTGCACTTGTCCGCCTTGGTCAGGACCGCAATGATGGGGATGGACATGGCCTGGAGATACCCCACCAGTTCCAGGTCCAGTTTCTGGGGCTCCAGGCGGGAGTCCAACAACACCCCTACAGCCTTGAGTTCCTTGGTCTGGCGCAGATAGTGGTCGATGAGCGTGCCCCATTTGGACCGTTCGACCTTGCTGGTCCTGGCATATCCATAACCGGGAAAGTCCACCAGGAAAAAGCCGTCTGGCCGGACCTGGTAGAAGTTGAGGCTGCGGGTCTTGCCCGGGGTCGAGCTGATCTTGGCCAGGCTCTTGCGCCCGGCCAGACAGTTGATCAAGCTCGACTTGCCCACGTTGGAACGACCAGCCAAAGCGATCTGCGGCTCGGGATAGTGTTCCAATTGCGCGGGGGTGAACACAGTGGATATTATTTCTAGGGTACGGTGCATGTATATCTCGCTTGACAAACTTCTTATTCTCCATTTTGCTATTGCGCGTCAAGCTTGGCAGGAGCGTTCCTCTCATGTATACATTCCATAATATATGATCACGGGATGATCATGCCCAACCCTTTGGCAAGGCGAGAAAAGACCATGCAGACCTATGACATCCTCATCCTCAACGGCCCCAATCTCGGCTCTCTCGGTCAGCGACAGCCGGAAATCTATGGTTCTCTGGGGATGGACACTGTCCCGGCAATGGTCCAGGAACTCCTGGGGGACAACGCTTCCCTGGTGAACCTGACTTTTTTTCAGGCCAACGGGGAGGGAGCATTGATTGATCGTCTGGAACTTGCCAGAAAGGAGGGCGTGGCTGGTGTGGCCTTCAACGCCGGAGCCTATACACATACCTCCCTGGCCATTGCGGACTGTCTGGCCTGGATTGAAATCCCCACTGTGGAGGTGCATTTGTCCAATGTGCTTGCCCGCACCGAGGACCCGATTCGTCAGCACTCCTACATGGGCAAGTCGGTCATCGGTATGGTTGCCGGGTTCGGGGTGCTCAGTTATGCTCTTGCCGTGCAAGCACTCTATCTACATTTGAAGACAGCCTAAGATATCTTGGGTTATTCCATAGCATACAATAATAAAAGCTGACGGTCTACAAGAGACGGATCGGCAGCAACAGTGAGGACACCGTATGTTTTCGACCAAGGATTTCAGGACCGGGCTGAAGATCGAACAGGACGGCAAGCCCTGGGAAATCATCGAATTTCAGCATTTCAAGCCCGGCAAGGGCGGTGCCATGGTGCGCACCAAGCTCAAGAACATGCTTACCGGCCAGGTAGTGGACAAGACTTACCGTTCTGGTGAAAAGGTCGGCAAGCCGGACATTTCCGTTCAAGAGATGCAGTTCGTCTACCGTGACGGCACGGACCTGGTCATGATGGACCTTGAGTCCTATGAACAACTTTATGTGCCCGAGGACAAGCTCAGTTCCCAGATTTGCTATGTCAAGGAAGGGGATACGGTAAAAACCCTCCTCTACAATGGCGTTCCTATCGACCTGGACCTGCCAGCCTCCGTGGTCATGGAGGTGACCGAGACCGAACCCGGCGTCCAGGGTGACCGCGTGTCCGGCGCGACCAAACCCGCGATCCTCGAAACCGGGATCAAGGTCAATGTACCCCTGTTTATCAACCAGGGAGACATGGTCAAGGTTGACACCCGTTCGGGCGAATATCTCGGTCGAGAGTAAATTGTGCGCTCCTGCGCAAGGAGCGAACACAGGAAGAGGAGGCCCATGGCCAGAACCACGGCAACGAAAGCAAAGACGAAGACCACGAGTCACTGGCCCGAGGTGCGTGGACTTGTCTACATTTTCCTGGCCGCACTTTTGGGCATGAGCCTTTATTCCTTTAATACATCCGACCCCGGCCTGCTCGATTCTGCCAGTTCCGGCAGGGGCGTTGTGAACATGGCCGGGAAGGTCGGGGCGTCGCTCTCAGCCCTTTTTGTCGGTGCCTTCGGCCTTGGTGCCTGGCTCTGGCCTCCGCTTCTGGCCTGGCATGGCGTGGCCAGGTTCACTTCCCGTCTGCGTCTTTCCCCAGTGCGTTGGCTGGGCCTCTGGGGCCTCTTTGTCGCCTTTCTCAATCTAGCCAACCATCCCTGGTTCCTGGATCCCAAGGATACCTATTTTGGCATGTTCGGTGGCGGTCTCTCTGGTCGAACCATGGTTAATCTGAGTCTTCCTTTTTTGAAAGGACCAGGTCTTTTCCTGGTATTGCTGACGATTATCGTCGGTTCCTGCCACCTGCTTTTCGACATCAGCTGGGCCGAACTGGGCCGGCGGTTCCGTTTTTGGATCATGGATCTCTGGTTGCTCTCTCAGGAGCGCCGCGAACGCCGCCGCAAACTGCGTACCCTGAAGGAAGAGGAATCTCTGCGCAAACAACTGGCTGAGAGCCGCGAGGAGAAGGAAGTCGATCCCGCTCCTGTGCGTGAAAAGCCAGCGGATCCGCCGGTTCGCGACCCACATGATGAACTTGTGTTGCGCCCCTTTGAAAACCCTGAACCCAAGCAGGCAAGCGCTCCCAAGGGACGTCGCAAGGGTAGGGTTGTCTTCCCCGAGCCTGACCTGCTCAACGCACCGCCGGAAAACCAGGACCGTGATAGCCCTGATGAACTCAAGGCTCAGGCCCGCCTGCTTACAAAATGTCTCAACGATTTCAACGTGGACGGAGAGATCAAGCAAGTGCTGCCCGGTCCGGTGGTCACCCAGTTCGAGTTCAAGCCCGCCCCAGGGGTCAAGGTCAGCCGGATCGCCAGTCTTTCCGATGACATCGGTCGATCGCTCATGGCGACCACAGTACGCATCGAAGCCCCGATTCCCGGCAAGGACTCCGTGGGCATCGAGATTCCCAACCGCAGCCGCCAGACCGTGTACCTGCGCGAGGTCTTCGAGTCCCGCGTCTTTGCCCGTTCAACCTCGCCGCTCACCGTGGCCTTGGGCAAGGACATCCGAGGCGTACCCTTTGTGGCAGATCTGGCCCGCATGCCTCACCTGCTGGTGGCCGGTGCCACAGGACAGGGCAAGTCCGTATTCCTGAACGGCATCCTGCTGAGCCTACTCTACAAGGCAACCCCTGACCAACTGAAATTGCTCCTGATCGACCCCAAGCGCATCGAACTGGCCGTGTATGCCAAACTGCCGCATCTGATCCATCCTGTGGTCACGGACACGTCCATGGCCCAATCCGCTCTGGAGTGGGCAGTGCACGAAATGGATGAACGCTACGAAGCCATGGCCCGCTTGGGCGTGCGGAACATCGCCAGTTACAATGAACGACTCATCGAGCTCGGGGACGATCTGCCCGACGAGGCGATCGGGCTCCAGCCGATGCCTTATCTGGTTATTGTCATTGACGAATTGGCCGACTTGATGATGACCTCCTCCAAAGAGGTCCAACAGTTGATAATCCGTCTTGCCCAACTTGCCCGGGCAGCCGGCATCCATCTTATTCTGGCCACACAGCGCCCTTCGGTGGATGTCGTCACCGGTTTGATCAAGGCGAACTTCCCCACCCGTATTTCTTTTCAGGTGACCAGCAAGCACGACTCGCGCACCATCCTGGATGCCATGGGCGCGGAAAAGCTCCTCGGTCGTGGTGATATGCTATACATGCCCGGTGGTTCGCGAATCATGCGCCTGCATGGATGCCTGGTGGAGGATGCCGAGATATTGGCTGTCGTGAATTTCTGGAAAGGACATTTCGCCCAGCAGTTTGACATGGATTTTGCTGACTGGAAGCAGAACCAGGAGAGTGGGATCAATGCTGCGCCTGGCGGTAACGAGGCCAACGATCCCCTGTATCAGCAGGCTGTGGATTTTGTGCGGTCCCAGGGCAAGGCGTCCATCTCCCTGGTCCAGCGTCACCTGCGCATAGGATACAACCGCGCAGCCCGGTTTGTGGAGCAAATGGAGGCAGATGGCATTGTGGGCCCTGCTGATGGAGCAAAACCGCGCAAAATTATACAATAGTCCGATTTCTTTCTGTTCTCAGTCTTTTTTAAACACTCTACGCCTATTTTCGAGGTGAACATGCATCGCTTTCTTTTCATCATCGCTCTGGCTGTGTTGCTCCTGCCGACCGCAGTGTGCTCGGCTCAAGACTCCTCCGATGTCGCAAATCTCATTCAAAAGAAGTACGACTCCGTCCAGAGTTTTGAGGCGGATTTCGTGCAGGTCCAGACCAGGGCAGCCATTGGCATTTCCTCTGAATTTTCAGGACATATTTGGTATAAGAACCCGTCTCTTGTGCGCTGGGAAACCCGAGAGCCTGAGGAAGCCAAGGAAACCATCGTGGTCGGCTCCGACTATGTCTGGGACTACCTGGAAGACCTGAACACGGCCACCAAGATGCTGGTGCCGCAGTTGCTCGGCTCCAAGACGCTACTTCGGTTCATCTCGGGGCGGGCCAATCTCGCCGAGGATTTCCGGGTGGAGGGGGTCTGGGACGGAGACGAAAAGCTCAAGGCACATTGGGACGGCTCCGGTCT